>JAURFX010000081.1 GCA_030834065.1 Gammaproteobacteria bacterium | reverse complement strand
GATCTGAATAATTTTATTGTTTTCCATAAAGGCGATCCGCTCTCTTAATAAATAATTGCAATTGACGCTCGGAGGCCTCATGAAACATTACCCCAAAAACTTTAGCCAGCGGTGAGACCTGCATCGCAAAATCAATTTCAAGTAAAACTAATGTTCCCTCCTCAGAATCTAAAAATTTCCAACAGCCCTTAAAACTTTTAAAAGGTCCATCAATAAGATTAAGCTCAATACAAGAATTTTCGCTTAAGTAGTTATGCGTAGTAAAAGATTTTGAAAAGGGGCCAATCCCTATCTCCATGCTTGCCTCCATGAAGGTGCTCTCCTTTTTGATAATGCGTGTTGATTTTATCCAGTCTAAAAACTCAGGGTATAAGTGCACATCATTCACAAGCTTATACATCTGCTCTTTAGAGTATGGGACCACAGCCTGTTTATTGACTGAGTACATCGCTATAAAACGCCAAGACCATCTAAAAATATGATGATGATTCCTGCGGGGGCGATATATCTTGAGAGAAATAACCAGATACGATAGCCAAGCTTACCGCCCAAATCAATCTCCTCTTCAGAGATGCTAGGAGATAAGATGTATCCTGCAAAAACAGTGATTAAAAGTCCACCGAATGGTAGCAAAAGGTTAGCTGTCAAAAAGTCAAAATTATCAAACCACGTTCCCTGCCAAAAAGTAAAATCAGCAAGATGGTTGAATGAAAATACTGAGAGCAGACCAAGCAACCAAATTAATCCGCCCAGCGCATAGGTTGACGTTTTTCTTGAGAATCCAAAGTCTTCAATCAGCCATGCCACCCCAGGCTCAATCAAGCTAATGGATGATGTCCAAGCTGCAGCGACTAAGAGAATAAAAAAGAGAAAGGCAACCACAGAGGTTAGCGGTAAAGAAGAAAATGCAATCGGTAATGTTTGAAAGATCAATCCCGGTCCTTGTGTTGGGTCTAAGTCATTAGCAAAGACCACCGAGAAGATGACGATACCTGCAACCAGTGCAATGGCAGTATCAAAAAATACAATCGCACCTGCAGTCTTTGATAAGGAGAAGTTTTTAGGCAAATACGCCCCATATGCCATGACGGCTCCCATCCCTAAACTCAAAGTGAAAAAGGCATGACCAAGAGCAACTAAGAACCCATCACCCGTAAGAGCATCTAAATTAAATGAGAACAAGAACCTTAGGGCAGCTAATGCCTCCCCATTAATCACACTAAAAACTAAAAGCACTAGTAAAAGGAAGATCAATAGTGGCATGAGTATCCTTATGCTTTTCTCGATACCTGAGATCAAACCCTTAGCCACGATAAAGACGGTTAATAGCATGAATAAGCTATGCCAAAAAAATACATTGATTGGGTTTGAGACCATACCCCCAAATAATTGACCCGCCGAATCCGAGTCAACCGATGCAAGTGAACCCTGTACCGACAAGAGCACATAGTTCATCGCCCAGCCAGCAACCACGCTGTAATAAGAAAGAATTAGTGACCCAGTAAATACCCCTAAAATTCCAATGACTGACCACTTTGTCGTACCCGACTCTCTCTTGCCTAGTATTTTCATAGTGGCGATAGGGTTCTTGTGGCCTAATCTACCTAGCATGATCTCTGACATTAAAATAGGCAAGCCAATGGCTAATATGCATACCAAATATACCAGTACAAAGGCGCCACCACCATTGACACCGGTGATGTAGGGAAATTTCCAGATGTTACCAAGACCTACAGCAGAACCGGAAACAGCTAGGATAAAAGCTAAACGACTGGACCACTGACCATGAATTGATTGATTTTGTTCTGACATATCTTTTAAGGGTATAGCGTATAATGAAATATTAACTTAAACAAATATCATGAGCGCTCAAATAGCTGTTAATAAAAAGGCAAAATTTGACTATTTTATTGAGGAAGAAGTCGAGTCTGGGATAGCTTTAGAGGGCTGGGAAGTTAAGAGCCTAAGAGAAGGCAAAGCCCAGCTTGTAGATAGCTATGTGCTCATTAAAAATGGTGAGGCCTTTTTACTCGGCTGCGTAATAAGCCCATTATCTACGACATCAAAGCATTCAAGTCCTATCTCAGATAGAACTCGTAAGTTATTGATGCACAAAAAAGAAATTGTAAAGTTTCAAGGCTTACTTGATCGAAAAGGGTACACGCTAGTTGCACTGGGTCTTTACTGGTCTAAAGGCAAAGCAAAGGTAAAGATTGGTCTTGGTAAGGGTAAAAAATTGCATGATAAGCGAGCCACCATCAAAGATCGTGAATGGAAACGTGACCAAGAGCGCATGCTTAAGAAAAACTAATAATCTTATATATTTCAACTACTTCTACCCTCATTTACCGCTTTAATATAAAATGACACATTCTGGGGGCGACTGGCTTCGACGTGGGTCATGATTCCTCAAGTGCATGCCGAGGGACAGCTACCTCGCAAAAAAAACTGTAAAACTTATAGTTGCCGAAAATGACAACTACGCATTAGCTGCTTAATAACCAGTGTAATGCCTTCAGCCTGGGTAGTGCTTGTGCTCCCAGATCCTGGAGTCGCTAACACAAGATCGTGCGACGATTTGCTTTGGGTCTGAACATTAAACTTTACAAGGCTGGTCAAGTGTCTTCCCTGACTGTTGGGTAGCTCTTGACAAGATTAAAAACAGTATAAGCATGTAGACCTTGTTGATGAAGTCTTGCGGACGCGGGTTCAATTCCCGCCGCCTCCACCATTATAGTGTCCAGCACAGTCCTGTACAGTCCTCTATGTATATGATTTTATTAGTATTATTTTTTATAATAAGTCATAGCCATTGATAGTAAAAGCTTTAGCAATAACCCTTTTTTGTCACATGGTTTGTCACATGAAACAGGATAAATGATGCCTAAAATTGTAGTTCCATTAACAGCGACAAAAGTTAAAAATGCAAAATCTAGAGATAAAGATTATCTGCTTTCTGACGGCAATGGTTTATACCTAAAAGTACCGAGCAAGGGTAATCCAATCTGGATATTTAACTACACCATTCCGTATACCAAAAAAAGAACTAATATTTCATTTGGTCCCCATTCGATTGTCAGTTTGGCGTCGGCTAGAGAAAAAG
>JAURFX010000061.1 GCA_030834065.1 Gammaproteobacteria bacterium | reverse complement strand
ATTAACTACAGAAAAAAGCCTCTTTGTCTGGGTCAAAAGCAGAAATGGTATTTATTGGAACTTTCAAATCAAAAAGCAACCCCAGATTTAGCGACTGCAGATTTACCTGAATTTGATCGATATGAATGGATAGATTATTGGGAACCAGCAAATCGTGTCATTAGCTTTAAGCAGAATGTATATAAGCATGCATTGAAGCATCTAAATCGTATTTCTTCTCACTAATATCTAGGATAAGTTATAGATTATTGATATATTTAGCATTATTTAATTAATTATGTTCGGAAAAAAAGAGACAGTTGAAATACAGGTTAAGCCGATGAAACCAGGAACAGGCACAGTTATAAGCCAGACGACTAAGATTTTTGGAGATATTGAGACTGATTCAGAAATCACAATTGAAGGCTCCTTGGTCGGGGACTTAAAAAATATGAAGGGTGACAACAGCATAAGAATCTCTGAGCAGGGGTATGTAGAGGGTAATATCATTGGTTCGAAAGTTATTATCAATGGTGTTGTAAAAGGAAACATAGTTGCAAAAAATATTATTGAATGTGGTTCATCTGCAAGAGTATTAGGTAATATTGAATATAACAACATTCAACTTGCATTAGGTGCAGAAGTAACTGGAAACTTAATTCGTTCTGCCGGCGATCATCATGGAGAATCTTATGATTCTGATGAAGACGATAGTACCGATACCTATGAAAATCTTGAATCAGCTGGAGACTATTAATTATCAACATGCAACCCGTGATAAATTTTACAAGCTCTGCAGCTGGCAAGGTCAGAGAACTTATCGATAAAGAAGGTAATACCGACCTTAAATTAAGAGTATACATTCAAGGCGGAGGATGTTCAGGTTTCCAGTATGGCTTTACATTTGACGAATCAGCCCAAGATGGAGATTCAGAAATTATTACTGATGGAGTTTCTTTATTGGTCGATCCTATGAGCGTTCAATATTTGAAGGGAGCTGAAATCGACTTTAAAGAAGACCTTTCTGGTGCACAATTTGTTATCAGAAATCCTAATGCCTCGACGACGTGCGGTTGTGGGTCCTCGTTTGCAGCTTAAATTATAAGTAGCATTCTCCAAGCATTTTTATGTTTCTTGACCCTGTAATCTGAGTAAGATCGATAGTCTTATTTTGAAAGCGCTCTTTAGCAAGCCATGCAAATGCAATAGCCTCTACATAGTCTGGGTCTATGCCTATGAGCTCTGAACTGACAACATCATAATTTCTTAAATTTTCCATAATACGGTTGATCAAAAATGTATTATGCGAGCCCCCACCATAAACAATAACCTTTTCATTATTCGAATTAATAGCATTGATCTCGCGGGCAATACTTTGAGCAGTCAGCTCAGTAACGGTCGCCAAAACATCTAATTTAGACAGTTCTTTTTGAAAAAATTTCAAAATCCAGTTCTGATTAAAATAGTCTGTTCCTGTCGACTTAGGAAAAGGTAACTTAAAGTATGCATCATCTAGCATTTTATCTAATATAACTTTATCAACTTCTCCTTGTTTTGAATGTGCTCCATCTGGATCATAAGGAAGATTTAAAAATTTTTGAGCACAAAGATCAATTAATGTATTGCCCGGCCCACAGTCGTAGCCAATATAATTTTTATTCAGTTTAAAAGAAATATTGGCAATTCCCCCAATATTTAGATAAATAAAATTTTTGTTTTTTAACTGATCAAAAAAAGCAGGTAATAATGGCGCTCCTTGACCGCCATTATTAATATCAGTGACTCTAAAATCATAGGCCAGGTTTATTGAGGTCAATGAATGTACTTTTGATATATTTCCAATTTGAAATGTATATGGCCTATCGATAGTGGGTTGGTGGAGTAAGGTTTGACCTGAGATGCCAGCAGCCCCAATTTGTTTCTTGCTTATTTCATTTTCAATAATAATTTTATTGATTGCATTTCCGTAAGCAGTTCCCACTTCATTGCTTAGCCGAACCAAATGTGAAAGGAAAAAACGATTATTTTGAGTTAGTTCAGTGAGTTCATGACGTAAATTTTTCTCATAAGGAAAAAATTTTTTATCAATAATCTTAATCTCACTTTTTTCAAAGCGAACCAGTGCACAGTCGATACCATCAAGACTCGTGCCTGACATGACTCCAATGAAGAGTTTATTTTCCATATCTTTCATTATAGGCTTATGCATACTGAAGACTTATAATATTCTGTATTCTTAGATATTTAATTATGAACCAGTTAGAAGAACTAAAAAGAGGCGTTGAGGAGATATTACCTGAGGACGGTCTTGCCCAGAAATTAAAGTTGGGTAGACCACTCAGAGTAAAAGCGGGTTTTGATCCCACTGCTCCAGACCTTCATTTAGGCCATACCGTGCTCATTCAGAAGTTAAGACAATTTCAGGACCTTGGTCATGAGGTTATTTTTCTTATTGGAGATTTTACAGGACTGATTGGCGATCCAACAGGAAAAAATATTACTAGAAAGCCACTGACAGAAAATGAAATAAATGTAAATGCAAAAACGTATACTGAGCAAGTATTTAAAATTTTAGATCCAAAATTAACAAGAATTGAATTTAATAATTCATGGATGTCAAAGCTATCTCCGCATGACTTTATAAAGCTTACTGCAAAATATACTCTAGCTCGGATGATTGAAAGAGATGACTTCTCTAAACGAATGAGGGAAGAACAGAGCATCCATTTGCATGAAATATTATACCCACTGGTTCAGGGCTATGGCTCTGTAGCTCTGAGTGCGGATGTAGAGCTCGGCGGAACTGATCAAAAGTTTAATTTGCTGGTAGGAAGGCATCTGCAACAAGCTTATGGGCAAGATCCTCAAATTGCCATGACCTTGCCGCTGCTTGAAGGTTTAGATGGAGTAAATAAAATGTCAAAATCTTTAGATAATTACATCGGCATTGATGAACATCCTAAAGATATGTTTGGTAAGGTTATGTCAATCTCAGATGAATTGATGTGGAGATATTTTGAGCTATTAAGTAGAAAAACAATCAATGAAATTAATCAACTGAAGGCCGAGGTCCAAAACGGAAAGAATCCAAGAGATATTAAGTTTGAGCTTGCAAAAGAAATTGTTACTCGATTCTTTGATGCAGGTGAAGCAAAATTGCAGCATGAGAATTTCATAAAACAATTTCAAAAGGGCATAATCCCTGAAAATCTTGAAACCTATAAGATTTATGTTGATGAAAAAAATCAGCTAAATTTAATATGCTTTCTAATTAAACATATTGGTTTTAGTGTTGGTACTTCTGAGGGTAGAAGGCTGATTTCACAAGGAGCGGTATCCGTCGGAGGAGAGAGGGTCACAGACATTAATTTGGCTTTAGATTATCCCGGTGAATATATTATTAAAGTTGGCAAAAAAAAGATCTGTAAGGTTCAGCTGAAAAAAAACCAAAATTAACTAAAAATTACTTGCACGAAGAGCTATTGAGCGTATAATCGCTACCTCAACTTCGCCACAATTCAAATTTTTTTGTTGCCTGGATTTAGGCAGAATTTTTTTGTGTGCTTGAAGATTGCTCTTTGACAATTTGGCTCATACGACTTGTGTGGGCGCTTATGCTGATTTAGTACTAAGCGTCTCACTGAATTTTTTTAGTCAACGCTTAGGATTTAACCCTTTAAAATAAAATCAAAGAGTTTGATCCTGGCTCAGATTGAACGCTGGCGGCATGCTTTATACATGCAAGTTGAACGGTAACAGACCGCAGTGATCCCTTCGGGGTGAACTTGGTGCTGACGAGTAGCGGACGGGTGAGTAACGCGTGGGAATCTGCCCTATAGTGGGGGACAACCCGGGGAAACTCGGGCTAATACCGCATAATCTCTATGGAGCAAAGCGGGGGATCTTCGGACCGCGTGCTATTGGATGAGCCCACGTCAGATTAGCTTGTTGGTAGGGTAAAGGCCTACCAAGGCTACGATCTGTAGCTGGTCTGAGAGGATGATCAGCCACACTGGGACCGAGACACGGCCCAGACTCCTACGGGAGGCAGCAGTAGGGAATATTGGACAATGGGCGCAAGCCTGATCCAGCAATGCCGCGTGTGTGAAGAAGGCCTTCGGGTTGTAAAGCACTTTCAGTTGTGAAGAAAAGCTTGTAGTTAATAACTGCGAGTCTTGACGTTAACTTCAGAAGAAGCACCGGCTAACTCCGTGCCAGCAGCCGCGGTAATACGGGGGGTGCAAGCGTTATTCGGAATTATTGGGCGTAAAGAGCGCGTAGGCGGTTTTTTAAGTCAGATGTGAAAGCCCGGGGCTCAACCTCGGAAGTGCATTTGATACTGAAAAACTTGAGTATGGGAGAGGGAAGTGGAATTCCTGGTGTAGAGGTGAAATTCGTAGATATCTGGAGGAACACCGGTGGCGAAGGCGACTTCCTGGACCAATACTGACGCTGAGGTGCGAAGGCGTGGGGAGCAAACAGGATTAGATACCCTGGTAGTCCACGCCGTAAACGATGAATGCTAGACGTCGGGGGTATTCACCCCCTCGGTGTCGAAGTTAACGCGATAAGCATTCCGCCTGGGGAGTACGGTCGCAAGATTAAAACTCAAAGGAATTGACGGGGGCCCGCACAAGCGGTGGAGTATGTGGTTT
>JAURFX010000062.1 GCA_030834065.1 Gammaproteobacteria bacterium | reverse complement strand
TAAGAGCATTTTTAAATAATAAAATTGACCTTACACAGGCAGAAGCCATCTCTGATCTTATTGAAAGCGACTCTATTATGTCAGCAAAGGCATCAATTAATTCCCTCCGGGGGCAATTTTCAGAAGTTATAAATATCGCGGCAGATCGATTAATGGAGCTAAGGACATACATTGAGGCCTTTTTAGATTTTCCAGACGAAGAAATTCCTGAGGAAGATAAAAGCTCAATTCTAAAAAAATTCGTTTTATTAAAACAAGAGCTGAAACGCATTTCAAAAATCGCATGGCAAGGAGAAACGATTCGTAAGCATAAAAAGGTGGTCATTCTTGGCGAGCCAAATGCTGGCAAGTCTTCCCTAATGAACTTGTTAGGACTAAATGATATTTCAATCGTTACTTCATCGGCTGGTACCACTCGAGACCTTATCGAGAAAGAAGTCATGGTTGATGATATTAAAATTCATCTTGTAGACACTGCAGGCATTAGAGACGAAGCCGAGTCTATTGAAAAGATAGGGATTGAAAGGGCCTTTAAGGCTGTTAATGATGCAAGCTTAATTTTATGGGTTCATGATTATAGCCAAAAAGGAGAAACCGAAATACCAGCAGAAATTGTTAACAGCAAGATTCCAACTATTGAGGTTATGAACAAGATTGATCTATTAGCAGCGGATGTTACGCTGAATAATGGTAAAAATTTGGTTCACATATCTGCAAAAAATGGGGAAGGCATTGATGCTCTAAAAAAACTTATTTCACAAAAATGTTTAGCTTCTGGCACCGAGACTTTAATTGCATCCAGAGCAAGGCATGCAGAGAGGGCCGAAGCATGTGAAGAATTATTAATTCAGTCAGAGGAATCTTTTATAAATGGTTCTCTTGAGCTTTCAGCAGAGTTTCTAAAAAAAGCCCATGATACATTTGGCGAGATTACCGGAAAAATAACACCAGACGATTTACTCGGAAGTATTTTTTCAAGCTTTTGTATTGGTAAGTGATTGATATTTACTGCATTTCATTAAAATGCTAGATTGAGCGCTCGATGGTTAATGACGAGATAAATAAATTGCTGGAAGATGGACTTCTTGCCTATCGGCACGGAAACAAAAATCTTGCATTAAAGCAATTCAAAAAAGCCATCAAAAAATCTCCCAATGAATATTTGGCCTATAGATTTTTAGCGACAACGGAATACGATCTTGGCAGAGCAGACGAAGCAATTGATCACCTTAATAAAGCAATTAGACTTGCGCCCGAGGGAGAGTCTGGGCCATTAGAAGATTTATCTTTAATTAAAATGCAGCTTGGAAGACAAGAGGAGGCAGAATCAATTCTTCAAAAGGCAATTTTAGTAAACCCAAGCAGCCTGGATGCGCTTTTAAGGCTCGGAGCCTCGCTCATTGCTTGCGGACGAGCGTCTGAGGCTATTGCTGTATATACCAAAGCATCAGAAATTGAGTCTAATAATTTTCAGGCATTATATGGGCTCGCTCATGCCTATTTGGAATGTTCTAATTTTGAAGAGGCAATTAACGCAGCATCGCAGGCTCTTGAATTAAGAGAAGAGGATTCAGCAACTCTTGCTATCTTGGGCGTTGCATACTATCAAAAAGAAAACTATTCTGAGGCAAAACGCTACCTCTCACAAAGCGTAGCCTTAAACGGAACAGACCAGAGCGCTCTTGTCCATCTGGGCAGAACAGAGCTAAAGCTAGAAAATTTTGATCAAGCAATAGCAATTTTTAAAGATGCTTCACAGCACGCATCCAACTCCTCGATACTTTTTAGTCAATTGGCCAATGCTCTCTCGGCTAGCGGAAAGCTTTCTGAGGCAGTCGAGGTTTGCGATCAGTACCTAAAAACGCACCCGCTTTCTGCATCTCTTATGCAGGTCAAAGCATGCGCCCTAAGAGATCTTAAGAAATTTGATGAGTCTGATGAAATATTAGGCCAAGAGGATCTGGTTGAAGCCAAGCGCATTGAAAAACCACATAAGTACAAAAATCTTTCTGATTTTAACTTAAGGCTTGAAAAAATGATCTATGAGCATCCAACTTATTCGAGATCTCATTCAAATAGAGCTACGAGAAATGGTTTGCAGACTGGAAGCCTTATGGTAGATCCAAGCCCAACAATGCAAGAATTTATTTTGCTAATAAATAAAGAGGTTAAGGAAAGAATCAAGGCGCTTAAAAATAGCAAACACGCAAGCCATCCGTGGGTTGCGAATGCACCAAAGGAGTGGGACATGAATTCATGGGCTATTGTTTTGTCTAATCAGGGTCATCAGCTGTCACATATTCACCCAGAAGCTTGGTTAAGCGGTGTTTATTACGTAAAAATTCCAAAAAATATTGTTAGCGACAATCATCAGGGGTGGATTGAATTCGGAGAGGTTACAGATCAGCTTTATCATGAGCAAAAGCCTCCCCCAAGGCTTATTAAGCCTGAAGAGGGCATGATGGTTACATTCCCTTCACACAGCTTTCACAAGGTGAGACAATTTGAGAGCAATGAGCCACGAATAAGCATTTCTTTTGATCTCTTTGTAAAACAAAAAAATGAACAATAAATTTGATTGCATTGTTGTGGGAGGGGGCCATGCAGGCGTTGAGGCTGCGCTTGCCTCGGCACGTCTTGGCGTGCAAACAGCATTAATTACCCATAACAAAAAAACCATTGGAGTTATGAGTTGTAATCCTGCAATTGGAGGCATTGGTAAAGGTCACTTAACAAAAGAAATCGATGCAATGGATGGTGTTATGGCAAGGGCCGCAGATTTAGCGGGCATACACTTTAGGACCCTAAATGCAAGCAAGGGCGCAGCAGTAAGAGCAACACGTGCACAAGCGGATAGAGACCTCTATAGATCTGCGATACAGGCCTTTGTTAAAAAACAAGAAAATCTAAGTATTATTGAAGCTGAAGTATCGGGTCTTTTGCTTAACGAGAAAAATGTAAGGGGCGTTGTCGTAGACAACAAAGGCCATATATTTGCTGAAAAAATCATAATTACTGCGGGTACATTTTTAAATGGCATTTTACATGAGGGGGATAAAACTATCACAGGAGGCCGAATTGGAGATAAGGCGGCTAAAAGCCTGTCAGATGCGCTAAAAGATATTGGCCTGAGTGTATCAAGACTTAAAACTGGCACGCCGCCGCGCATACTTTCAGACTCCATAGACTATTCCAAGCTTGAGGCTCAGCCTGGCGATAACCCAAGGCCGGTATTTTCTTTTTTGGGGAATCGCTTGCAGCATCCTCAGCAGGTGAGCTGTCATATTGCTCATACCAACAAACATACGCACGAGATTATCAATGAGAATATTAATCTTTCTGCAATGTATAGCGGAAAGATTACAGGAATTGGACCGAGATACTGCCCCTCCATCGAAGACAAAGTTGTACGGTTTTCATCTAAAGGTTCGCATCAGGTATTTATTGAACCAGAGGGATTAAATTCACCATTGGTTTATCCCAATGGAATATCGACAAGCTTGCCAAGAGAGATTCAAGAAGAATTTGTTAGATCAATGGAAGGATTTAAGGATTGCAAAATAACACAATATGGTTATGCGGTTGAATATGATTTTTTTGACCCAAGAGGCCTCACTCGAGCGCTAGAATCTAAATTTATTGAAGGGCTCTATTTTGCTGGACAAGTAAATGGAACGACAGGTTATGAGGAGGCTGCGGCCCAAGGTCTTGTCGCAGGAGTCAATGCGGCCCTTGCTATAAAGGAACAGGAGCCATGGTTTACTGATAGGGCGACATCATACATTGGGGTCTTGGTAGACGATTTAATTACTCTTGGCACTAATGAGCCTTATAGAATGTTTACTTCTAGAGCAGAACATAGAATATTTTTGCGCGAGGATAACGCAGACATAAGACTAACCCCTTTAGGCAGGGAGCTAGGCTTTGTAGGTGAGCGCCGATGGAAAGCTTTTGGTGAAAAGATGTCACTTTATAACCGCATAAAAAATGAATTATTAAGCCAGAGAGTTTTAGCAATCACGGCTGGTGGCGAGAAAGTTCATGACATCGCATGGCAGCTTGCAAAAAGACCTGATATGAATATTGATGAAATCTATGACCAGATTAAATCAGAACAAAAGCCCGAAGGTATACAAGCTCGCGAGATGCTTGTTACTCTTGAGACAGAAGCAAAATATGAGGGCTACTTAAAGCGGCAAAATAGTGATATTGAAAAGCTCAAAAATTATGACGACTTTGAGATCCCTGATGGCTTTAATTTTTTGCAAATTAAAGGCCTATCAAATGAGATGCTTGAAAAGTTCTGTGAGATAAGGCCTGAAAATATTGGTCATGCAAAAAGAATTCCAGGCGTTACGCCTGCGGCTATCTCTCAACTTTTGTTATATTTAAAGAAACATAATGCTAGGGAAATCGCATGAATTTATTATTTCGAATTAATATTATTTTGCTGTTTTTGTTCTTTCTGGGCTGCTCGCAAGAACAGTCAGTTGATACGATTGAGCAAATT
>JAURFX010000054.1 GCA_030834065.1 Gammaproteobacteria bacterium | reverse complement strand
TTCACTATGAGTTATGCGGAGGTTGCCAATTACAGCACATAGACTATGAAAATCAATTAGAGATCAAGAAAGAGCATGCCTTGGAAAATCTAAAATCCATCGCAGGCATGGAGCTTGATTTTGACCCTCAAACATTTACTTCCTCACCTTATCACTATCGCAGAAAGGCTAGGCTTAGTGCAAAGTATGTAGAAAAAAAAAATAAGGTGACAGTAGGTTTTCGTGAGAAGAACTCTCATTTTGTAACTGATGCAAATAGTTGCGATGTTCTAGTAAAAGAACTGACCATATTGCCCCAACTTTTTTCAGAAACATTAAGCCCCATGTCCATAAAAAATAAGATTCCTCAAATTGAGATTGCTCAGGGTGATGAATCTGTTGGCGCTATTCTTAGGTGCCTTGAGCCACCAAATGTAAAAGAAATAGATATACTAAAATCTTTTTTTAAAGAGCATCAGATATTTGGATCTTTGTTATTAAATAATAAGGAGCAAGTGGTCCTTCATGAGATAGCCCCACTATCCTACAGCCCCTACCAAGACATTAAATTAAATTTTTCTCCTCAAGACTTCATTCAGGTAAACGATAAAATCAATAAAGATCTTGTGATGCTGGTAGTAGAAAATGTGAAGAAGTATCAACCCGAGAGCGTATTGGATTTGTTTTGTGGTTTGGGCAACATCACCTTACCAGTCTCACGCTATGCTCGGAACGTCGCTGGTATTGAGCTGGGAGCAGGGCTCATCAAGCGTGCAATCGCAAACCAGGCTCTCAATCATATCTCAAATATTAATTTTCATACCGGTGATCTATTTGAGGAAGGTTGGCCAATTTTTAAGGATAAATGGGATATGTTAATTTTAGATCCTCCTCGCTCTGGAGCGCAGGCGGTGATTAGACAACTTGGAGTGATAGATCCGAAACACATTATTTACATATCATGCAATCCTGGAACATTTGCGCGTGATACGAGGAAAATTTGTGAAGAGAATAATTTTAAAATGATAGATCTAAATGTGCTAGATATGTTTCCTCAGACTTCTCATATAGAATTATTAGGGGTATTTGAAAAAAGTTAACGTGACAAGAAGAATTTTTGTTGATCTTAAAGAGCAAAGCCTCAAGCTTTTCTTCCAAGAAGATATTGTCAGAGAGTTTGAAATTTCAACCTCTAAATTTGGCCCTGGGCAAGAAAAAGGCAGCTTTAAAACACCAACAGGTCACCACATCATAAGAGCAAAGATTGGTGCAGGTGCGCCAAGCAATGCGATTTTTAAAGGTAGAAGATGGATAGGGGATACCTATCCCCAAGATGGTAAAGAGAATTTGGAGGAAGACTACATCCTTGCTAGGATCCTTTGGCTTTCAGGTTTAGAGAGAGGGATAAACCGTCTTGGTAATGTTGATACCATGCAGCGTTATATATATATTCATGGCTCACCTGATAAAACATTTATCGGTCAACCGAGCTCGATAGGATGCATAAGAATGCGCCCAAGCGATGTGATGGAGCTATTTGATCTTATAGAGGTCGGAGACCGTGTACAGATCGTATGATACAGGTCCCAAGTAATTCAATCATGATCGATGTTGAAGGCTATAAGCTGAGTCAACAGGAAAAGATATTACTCAGTCATGATGCTATTGGCGGGGTTATCCTGTTTGCTAGGAATTATGAGTCATTAGAGCAGCTCCATAGGCTTTGCCAGGAGATCAAGGCGATTAAGTCACCGTCCCTGGTAATTGCGGTCGACCATGAGGGAGGAAGGGTCCAAAGATTTCAGCAGGGATTTAGTAAAATTCATGCTATGCGCTCATTAGGTAAAATGTTTGATCAAAATCAAGACTTGGCACTTCAATTAGCTTTTGCAACGGGAAATATTATTGGTTATGAACTATCAAAATTTCATATTGATTTAAATTTTTCGCCTGTGCTTGATATCGATCTCGGTCAATCAGAGATTATTGCTGATAGATCTTTTCATCGCTCATCTAGGGCTATCAAGGATCTTTGTTATTATTTCATTGGAGGACTGAAAGCTCAGGGCATGAGTGCAGTGGGTAAGCACTATCCCTCTCATGCAGGGACAACCATTGATACTCACCTAGATATGGCAAACGATGACAGAGACTTTGAACAACTCGAAGAAGATCTTTCAATTTACAAGTATCTATCGTCAGCTGAATTACTAAATGCCGTAATGCTAAGCCATGTTATTTTTCCAAAAATTGATCACGCTCCTGTAAGTTTATCTATGCCATGGATACAAAAGATTCATGATTCTCTAGGTCCAGTTTTTAAATTTAGTGATGATCTAACAATGAAGGGTCTTAGCCACTTTGGAAGTATGCTTGATCTTATAAAAAAATCTATTGAGGCAGGTAATGATATGGCGATCATATGTAATCAATATGAAAATAGATTTCATTTTATGAATGAGGTTGAAGCCCTCGATACAGAGGTTAATCGAATAGATGAGTGTAATTTATCTCTCGATAAAGTGGATGCGCATGAAAAGCTTGAAAACTATGAGAAGTCTATAAAAATACTAAAAGAAAATAATTGGCTATGCTAGTTATTTATTCTTGATACAGTCGCCAAAATTCCATAAGCAGGATGATCAAAGTAGAAAATAGACCCAAGGTTAATCGTTTGGCCTGAGCTTATAATGTATCTAGGTTTAAGGTATATTAACTCAAGCCTATCCACATCATTGCCAACAAGAGTCACGCCATTCTCTCCTATGTAGGTAACCTCTAGCTCCACTCTGTTGGGCTGGGCACGAATAACTTTTACCACTCCACTTAATTGAGGGTGAATCATTTGTAGATCCTCTAATAAAAAGTCACTGTTTCTGGCATCTATATCAAGATACCAGCCTATAGCACCAATTACCTCATAGGGCCTAACAACATTTAAACGATTAACTTCTGGTAAAAGTAAATCAGGTGAATGATAGATTAATAAATCATCCAACCTTTCTTCGGTAGTTTGTGGAATAAGAGACGGGAGTTGACTTGCAGATAAGATCGCCTCACTTTCGCAATCCATAAAAGCTTCACATGAATTTACAAAATCAGAGTAGATGTAGTCATCGATAAATACATCTCCCTTTGACTTAACTATCTGACTCATATCGCTAAGGATTCTTTTTTGATAAGACTTCAAATTAATCGTTAGGGGAGTGCTCAAAGACTGACCCAGTCGATTAATAGGCTGAATGGATTCAAATCGTTCTAGTGAGTTTTCTAGTAAAAATTCATTTTGCTTAAAAAAAATAAGCTCATACTGATAGTCAAATCTATCTTGATCATTAGCCTCTTGTGAGTGTAGTAGTTTGCAATTAAAAATTACAAGAAGAGGGATTAAAAAAATGATCTTATTAAACATATCTTTCTATAGTATCAAGAATATCTTTAGTAAAATTAAAATCCATTAATGATTTAAAGGTTAGAGAGTTATCCTTTCCAATGCTAATCTCATAAGCAAGAGACTCATCTTCCGTATCTCTAAGAATCTTATCAATATTAAATAAGTGATTTTCTGACAGAGTAATCTTAAATCTCTGAGCATTGCCATTAATTTTGACCGCTAGCGCTTGTTTTAGTAATTTTTTAATTCGATTAATGAGGTAAAAATTTTCAATCTCTATTGGGATGGGGCCATAGCGATCAATCAGTTCAATTTTTACACGATTAAAATCGTTAGAATCGGTAATCTTGCGGTAGAAACTGATGCGCTGGTTGATATCAGGCATATAGTCCTCTGGAATAAGCGCAGGAATGCTTAAGTTAATTTCAATGTTCTGATCAAAGCTTAAATCAATAGAGTTTAAATGATTGTTTTTGATTGCTTCAATAGCCTTTGATAGAAGCTCATTATAGTAATTAAACCCAATTTGTTGTATGTCTCCACTTTGTCTTGCACCCAAAATTTCACCTGCACCTCTAATCTCAAGATCATGCGCGGCAAGAGAGAAACCAGCACCTAGATCTGACATAGATTCTATGGCCCTTACCCTTAACTTCCCATCACTACTCAGAAGTTGTTCTGGGCGAGTCAAAACGTAGCAAAATGCCTTACGCGATCCCCTGCCGACCCTTCCTCTAAGTTGGTGTACCTGAGCCAACCCCATGGAATCTGCATCATTTATAAATATAGTATTCACATTGTGATTATCGATGCCGCTTTCAATAATGGTAGTACATAGCAACAGATCTGTTTTCTTATCAATAAATCCTCTCATAGATTGATTAAGTTCAGTGGCTGACATCTGACCATGTGCGATGGAGATACGAAGTTGCGGCATGAGATTTATAAGCTTTTGATGGATACGATCCAGCTCTCTTACCCTATTATGAACAAAGTATACCTGCCCACCTCTTTTTAATTCATTTTGGATACCCTCTATAATTTTTTGTTCATCCCAGTGAATATGGTAGGTGTCGATACCCTGTTTATTCTCAGGAGGAGTAGCGATCAGAGAAATATCTTTAACGCCATTTAGGGAGAGATTTAGGGTTCGAGGTATAGGGGTTGCTGTCAGTGATAAGATATTTTGATTGGATCTAATACTGGTAAGCACCTCCTTTTGTCTAACCCCAAACTTATGCTCCTCGTCAATCACAATAAGGCCAAATTGCTTTAATAGATCTTTATGAAAAAGTGCTTTATGAGTCGCTATTAGGATATCTAGCTTGCCCTTACTAATTAAACTAAAGGTATCTTGAATTGAATCTTTTGATTGTAATCTTGATAGGATTCCGATGTTGCAGGCAAATTGACTGAATCGTTCGGTAATATTTTCAAAATGTTGTTGCGCAAGAAGAGTGGTAGGTACCAAAAAGATTACCTTCTCATTATTGAGTAAGTGCATGTAGGCGGCGCGCAACGCAACCTCGGTCTTTCCATAGCCCACATCTGCACATATGAGACGATCAATGAGCTTACCAGTTCTGTATTCATCCTCTATTTCATGAATTACCCGAAGCTGATCCACTGTCTCTTCAAATGCAAACCCCTTACAAAATTTTTGGTATTCCTCCTCATCAATAGCTCTTATCTTATTAACCGCATTCTTTCTTTTTGCATAGACAGTCAGTAGCTCTACTGCCACATCTCTAATATTTCTTTCGGCCTTAGACTTAGCTTTACTCCATTGATTCGTTCCAAGCTTATGGAGGACGGGATTTTTAATATTTGCATCACTGTATTTAGTAATCTCATTGATTTCATAAACTGGAATATAGAGTAGGTCTCCATCCGCATACTCTAGACAAATAAATTCATTATCCATGCCTCCTACATCGAGCTTCCTCAGGCCTCGATATATACCTAAGCCAAAACGCTTATGGATCACGTGGCTATCTTTTGTGAACTGCTCTAAATGAGCAAAGTATTTTGAGAGATCCACATCTTGTATCTTTTTAGAACTGCTTGCTATTGCATCAGTGACCAGCTCCGTTGGTATAAAGATAATCTTTTGCTCATGATCGATAATGCCCTTATCGATGTATCCAGATGAAATTATTATTTTTGAGTCATGAAACTTAATGTCAGGGATAGTTTCTTTACTCAGAAGGACATCTATGTTTTGTGATTTTAATAAGTCGGCAAGTACTTGATTTTTACC
>JAURFX010000079.1 GCA_030834065.1 Gammaproteobacteria bacterium | reverse complement strand
GGAAATCTTTGGGGATCACAAACATACAATATTCAACCTGATATTTTAATAGCATCAAAGTGCATCACCTCGGGCTTTTTTCCTTTAGGCGCCGTCATACTGGGAGAAAAAATGACTGAAGAAATGATGGAAGCTTCCTATCAAGCCGAGGAGTTCTTTCATGGATTTACGGCGGGCGGTCATCCTGTTGGTTGTGCTCTCGCTCTAGAAGCCATTGATATCATCATTAATGAAAAGATGATTGAAAATGTTCGTAAATTAGAGCCCCTCTTTATGGGTGCCCTAAAAAAGTTTGAAGAACTGGAGTTTATTGGCGAGGCCAGGGGCATTGGCTTAATGGGCGCCCTAGAGATGGTGCATGACAAAAAAACGAAAAAACCTTTTGACGGGTCTATCTCTATTGGTGAGCGAGTCGCTAATCAATGCATTCAAAATGGATTAATTTGTCGACCCCTGGGACCTTCGATTGTTCTTTGCCCTCCGTTCATTACCTCAGAAGAGGAAATGGGCATTATCTTCTCCACTCTGGATAAAACTCTAAGAAAAGTTTTTAGTGAAGTTAAATCTCTAGGATAACTGAACCAGTCGTTTTTCTATTCTCAATATCTGTGTGTGCTCGAGCAACATCCTCAAGTGGATACTTAGTAATTTGATCGAGTATAATTTTTTCACTACTGATGAGTTCAAATAAATCTGCGCTAGCATTTTCTAACCAATTTCGATTAGCATAAAAATGAAATAAAGTTGGACGAGTAAGATGAAAAGAACCGAAGGCTAAATCTGTCATTTGTAAATCTGTATAAGCGCCAGAGGATTGACCAAAGCTTACTACTGTTCCATGGCGTTTCAGAGCTTTAAATGAATTAAACATCGTGTCTTTACCCACGCTATCGTACACAACGTCCACTCCTAATTGGTTTGTCATTTCTTGAACCCTATCCAAGAAATTTTCATTTGAATAATTGATAGTTTCCTCGTAGCCATGATTTTTAGCTAAATTGCATTTATCATCATTTCCTGCCGTACCAATAGCCTTTGCGCCTATGACTCTCATCCATTGACCAGCAATTAATCCAACGCCGCCAGCAGCAGCATGAAATAAAACAGTATGATGAGGCTTAACTTCAAAACTATCTCTTAAAAGATATCGAACGGTTAAACCTTTGAGCATAGCGGCAGCGGCCTGATCAAAAGAAATAGCATCAGGAATTCTAACTACGAAATTGGCATCTAAAATTCGATGGGTAGAATATGCATTATTTGGTTGTGCATAAGCAACTCGATCACCAATACGAAAATTTACAACATCAGTGCCGACGGCCTCAATTGTGCCAGCTCCTTCAGAACCTAAAACTAAATTATTTTCTTGCGGCCAGGGATAGAGACCTTTTCTAAAATAGATATCAATAAAATTGACACCAATTGATTGGTTTTTGATTAAAACCTGATTAGGTAAAATTTCTGAAAGTTCAATTTCTTGTTTTTGAAGAACGCTGATATCACCGGGGTGGGTTGCTACTATTGAATACATGTCGATAATTACGATACCTTATAATAATAGATCCCACTTGAAAATTTTTTTTTCAATACCAAATAAAAAGAGAAGGTTGCCTGATGGAACTTTCGAAATTAACGCAGGTTTATAACTGCACAAAAATTAACGCTTAAGGAGGTTAATTATGACTACATTTGACTTATCTCCCTTATGGAGATCTTCTGTTGGATTTGATGAGTTTGATAGACTCTTCGACTCCGTTTTTTCAACAAATAATAAGGGTGTTTCTTACCCCCCTTATAATATCGTCAAGCACGATAAAAATATTTATCAAATCACTATGGCGGTTGCTGGGTTTGACCAAAACCAAATCAATATTTCTCAAGAAGGGAATTTACTTACTGTTAAAGGAGAAATGGGCAATGACAAGGATGAGGATAAAAAAGAATATCTTTATCGAGGCATTGCTAATCGGAACTTTGAGAGAAAATTTGAATTAGCTGATACTGTAAAAGTAATTAATGCTGATTTAAAAAATGGACTCTTGAGTATTGATTTGGAAAGAGAAATTCCTGAGCACCAGAAGCCTAGACAAATTAAAATTAATGCAGGCTCTAAGTTGTTATCTGCCTAAATAAAAAAAAGAGGTGGGCTGCTAGTATGCAGCCCTCGTCTGAATTAATCTAATTGTGAAGCAACAAATTCCCAATTAACTAAACTATCTAAAAAAGCTTTTAAATAATCAGGGCGTTTATTTCTGTAATCGATATAATAAGAGTGCTCCCATACATCACATCCAAGAATTGGCTTCATACCATCCACAAGAGGGTTAGAGGCATTTGCAGATTTTGTAACTACTAATTTACCATTATTAATCGCTAGCCATGCCCAGCCAGAACCAAATTGGGTTGTTCCTGCTTGAATAAAAGCTTCCTTAAATTGATCAATACTTCCAAAATCACTATTTAGTCTTGTTTCTAACTCAGAAGGGATTGAGCCTCCTCCATTAGGTTTCATGCACTGCCAAAACAAAATATGATTCCAATGCTGACCGGCATTATTAAAGATACCTGCCATTGAAGCATCCTTTGAAGACTTGATAACGATATCCTCTAAAGAAGCGCCTTGTAATTCATTGTCTTTTAATAAGTTGTTTAGGTTAGTAACGTAAGTTTGATGATGCTTGCCATGATGAAAATCGAGTGTCTCTGCAGACATATAAGGGGCCAAGGCATCATTTGCGTAAGGTAAACTTGGTAATTCAAATGACATATTTATTTCCTTTAATTAAAATTCTTAATGCGTATTTTCTATCTTATTGTGTCTATTTTGACAACTATTAGGCAATGAGGTTATTATTATGGCTAAAATTTTAAGCATCCAATCAACGGTTTTAAACGATTTAGTTGGTAACCAAGCTGCCCGTTCAATTCTTAGACCTCTTAATCATGACTTAATTGAAGTCCCAACTATTATGCTGACATCCCACAAAGGTCAAAATTTGTCAATGCAACTTCATTCGAAAGATTTAAATATCTCAAAGATTTTTACTAACGTCCAATCTACTTATAATATTCAACCAAACAATCTGACTATTATCGGCTATTTGCCCTCCAAAAATTCAACTAAACACATCTCTCATATTTTGAAAATTCAAAAGAAT
>JAURFX010000056.1 GCA_030834065.1 Gammaproteobacteria bacterium | reverse complement strand
CAAAGGTTATATTGATCCTTACGGAGGCATTGATGATATCAAAAATAAAATCCTTCGCCATGTATCAATATATTTTAAGGATGATCCATTAAGGCTCATCAGGCTTGCTCGATTTTATTCAAACTTTAAGCCCTTTGGATTTCAGGTTGCAGATGAAACATTTACACTCTTAAAAGAAATTATCGACTCAGAAGAATTAGCAATTATTCCAAGGGAGAGAATACTGCTAGAAATAAAAAAACTTGATGCCAAAACCAATAGATATGAATTTTTTTCATTTATACAGTCACTCGGGGCGCTCAAATATATCTTACCAAACTTCACTAGGCTGCTTAATGATCAAGCAGATAATTTAAGATATATAGAAGAGATGTCTGATCAGGACCTACCTACGGATTTTCTTTTAATAAGCCTGATACCTATAAGAAAACAATCTTTTGATTCAGATAAATTTAAAGAATTTTTAGAAGCCCTCAAGATCGACCTTCCAGTGAGCAATAAATTTAAGATAGCAGGTCAAACTTTGTGCTCACTTGCACAGGCTTGCTATGAGGAAATTTCCACGCAACAGCTGATAAAGCTTTTTGATCAATATTCTAAGAGTGGAAGAAATGAAATCTATGACGCTGTATTTATCTTGATTAAACAATCTAATCTTGGGAATAGGATGATTGCCAAAAGAATTGAATACCTAAGTAAACTATTGGCTGAGGCGGAAAAGGAATTTAGTAAGGTTGATAAGTCAAACCTAACGCCCAAAGAAATAATCTCTCTCAAGTCACAAATAGCTGAAAATTTATTAGGTAAATAAATAAAGCGTAATCAGTCCTAATCCAATGCGGTATAACATAAACCATGAAAAGTCTATTTGTCTTATGAATTGAAGAAATAGCTTAATTGTAAGATAAGAAGCGGTAGCGCTTAACAAGATAGCAACCACTAATTGATCTGGCCCAATAGATTGAGCTTCAGCCGAATAATTGACCACCTGCCAAGCGAAGCTAGCAAAAAGCGTGGGCAATGCCAATAAAAAGGAAAAACGTACTGCGCTTTCTTTATCCAACCCGATTAACCTACCAGCGGTAATGCTGATCCCTGATCTTGAGGTGCCAGGAATTAAGGCCAGGCATTGTGAAATACCTATGATGATAGAGGATCGGTAATTCAATCCTTCAATATTGCTAATTTTATTGCCGAGACGATCTGAAAGCCAGAGCAATGCTCCGAAGAATATGGTCGCAAAAGCAACAATGACCGGGCTTCGATTTAATATAAGAACCAGATCCCCAAAAAAGAAACCTACGAGTATTATGGGGACTGTTGAAATGATCAGATTAATCCTTAATCTCATAACATTTGGATGTGCATTTAACTGAAGCAAGGATATTACTTCTTTGCGAAAATAAATAACCATAGCGACCAGTGACCCAAAGTGAGTGGCAATATCAAAGATCGCTCCCTGATCATCCCAACCAAGGATGGCAGGAAAAAGAATTAAATGACCAGAGCTCGAGATAGGCAAGAACTCAAGAACTCCTTGCAAGATAGCAAGCAATATCAGCTGTAACCAGTCCATCACTAAATTCTACTTAAGAATGACCTTCCCGTTAGGCTTATTTTTTGATTTAAGTTTTTTGTTGCCAGCAAAACTTTAATATACTCTCCCATTTCACCTGGCAAGATGAGTGTTTTTATATTTTGTACTCTCTGAAAATCGCTATTCTCAAATGCCCTATTGAGATACTTATCAATCCCCCCGGAGAGTAAAAATTCAGCTTGTGTTGTATATCCACTTACAAGGAATCCATTGGATTCTAAGACATTTTTTACTCTGGTAAAGTTAACCCAAGAGGTAATATCTTGCTCACCTAACATCAAAAAAGGATTATCTGAAACTTGATGTTGCACAAAACAAGTCAAAGTTCCATTTGTCCTATAAGCCGCATAGTAATCCCTTTCACCATAACCATAATCAAGAAATAAAGCGCAGACGCTCTTTGCACATTGAAGCTTTTGAATGATTTGAATGAGCTCTTCATAGGCATGCAATTCAGACTGATAGCCCTCAGGGAGGCTTTCAAAGATCTCTATATTCACACTAAATTGCTTCATCGCATCTGAAGAAAAGGGTAGCTCATGCTGTTTCCAAGACAGCTTATTATCGTAGGTGACCATTAATGGATAGATATCATTATTTAGCTTTACAAAACGATCAAAAGGGATGGCATCTAAAAACTCATTAGCAATAACGATGCAGTCTCTATCCTCAAAAGCATCTGAGTTGCTATTCCAAGTTACTAATCCTTTGAAAGGTTCTAGGAGTTTTTTTTGCTTTGCAATCATGCTCCCACTGATTTCAATAATTTCATAATCAAATGAGTGTTTGGCATTGCTCTTTAGAAAACTAATGAGGTTATACGATAGTGTCCCCTTACCCGCACCAACCTCAATAATGATAGGGTTTTTGAGCTCTTCAAGTAAATGTAGAAAATAGTTACCAATAATCTCAGCAAGTTCTTCTCCAAGCTCAGGAGCTGTCACGAAGCTACCCTGCTTTCCAATCACCTCATGACCACTTGTATAAAATCCCTCCTCACGATCGTATAGACACATGTTCATAAAAACAGAGAATGGAATTTGATTGCATGCACTTTGAGAGATGCTCTGGATTATTTTTTTCTCAAGCGCTTTCATCTTTTACCTATGGCATCATATTATTTTGTCTATGCAATAACAATTGATGTATCCTTGGGATGCAAATGGAGAATTCATGACCAAGAAATGGATACTAGTAACCGGTGGTTCTAAACGTATTGGTGCTGAAATCATCTGTCTTTTCCATAAAAATAACTTTAATACCATTATCCATTGTAATAGTTCTATGGATGATGCTAAACGACTATCAGACAAGCTTAACACCCAGAGATCAGACTCTTCTTTCTATGTTCAGGCAAATCTAAATTCTATCGAGGGTGTCAATCGCTTGGCAGAAGAAGCTCAAAAAATAACCAGTGAGCTAAATGTACTTGTAAATAATGCTTCCACCTTCTATCCCACGCCAATTGCTGATGTCAATGAAACTGACTGGGACAACCTGATAAACCCAAATTTTAAAGCTCCACTCTTCCTAACGCAGAAATTAATCAAACTGATGACAGCTCATGATAGCTCTATCATCAATATCGTTGATATCCATAGTCAGAGACCTTTAAAAAATCATCTGATCTATGGTCCCGCGAAGGCTGCATTGGCGATGTTAACGCGCTCAATGGCAAAAGATTTTGCGCCAAGAATCAGAGTTAATGGCATTTCACCAGGAGCAATCTTATGGCCTGACCAAGATGTGAGCGACAATACCAAAGAGAGTATTATTAAGCAGATACCAATAGGGAGATGCGGCGAACCCGCAGACATCGCCAAGACCGCTCTCTTCTTGTACGAATCAAGTTATATAACCGGTCAAATTATCGCAGTAGATGGCGGACGAAGTATCGGCTGGTAAGCTAGCTGATTCTTCTTAGGGGGATTCTCTTAAGAAGAGTCTCTGCATAAGTATTCATTAGCAATCCTGTCAATGGATCAATAAAACCTGAATTAATCTCTAAAATCGGGGTCAGGACAAATGAATAATAATAAAGATCAGGATGGGGTATCCGTTGTTGTGGGTCAATTGAGGCTCCATAAGTAATTAAATCAATATCAAGTGTTCTACTCTGGAATCCTCGCATCTGCTCATTACGTCCTGCTCGCTTCTCTAGGCCATCAAGCTCAGTCTTTATGTTCAGGATTGGCAAAGCAGTATCAATCTCAACCACTACATTGACAAAATCATCGCCACTGAGTCCCGCCGCCTGGCTTGAATACTCACTCGATATATTATTAATTAAAAATAAACTTTCTAGCGACTCAACCGCACCTCTTATATTTAACTGCGGAGAAATATTGCTCCCAAGAGATAGGTAGCAACTATAGGTCATAATCAGAAAGTAATCTTTCTATCTGAATACCCACATTTTTTGCATCAGAGAGTGCGCCTGGCTTACATACTTTAACCATAATTTTATTCATTTTATATTTTGCAATGGCAAATTTCGCAATTTCCTCTGCCATCGTCTCGACAAGCTCAAACGGTCTCGACTCACACAACAACTTAATATCCTTAGCCACGTCTTTATAGTTAGTGGTCTCGCTGATATTGTCTTTGGTAATCATGCGAGCATCAATTGAAAATTCAATGTCGATCTCAACAATTTGAGTGATCTGTTTTTCCCACTCCCAAATGCCTATTACCGCATTGGCCTTCAGTTTCTCAATGAGTATCCTATCCATCTAAACTGCTCTCTTTACATAGCTGATTTAAATCCCACCTTGGTCTGGGAGAGTAAATATCATCCATGGTCACGTTATTAATAAAATTTAGGTAACCAGCATAGGCAATCATTGCCCCATTGTCAGTACATAATTTAAATTCTGGAAATATAACATTTAAATTTTTTGATTCTGAAAATAATGCTCTTAGTCTTGTGTTTGCAGCAACTCCACCAGATATGATTAGGTTATCTACATTAAATTCTTTGCATGCC
The DNA here is from genome assembly GCA_030834065.1 of Gammaproteobacteria bacterium. GTDB lineage: Bacteria > Pseudomonadota > Gammaproteobacteria > Steroidobacterales > Rariloculaceae > JAURFX01. Next base: position 904 of record JAURFX010000056.1, on the reverse strand, counting down.
TTGACACACTTATGATGCAGAGACTCAATGGCAGCCTCCTGAAACGAGGCACAAATATCATGAATATAATCTTGAAGATGGAAGCCTTGATCATTAAGTTTTTCAACTTGATATCTAACAGCTGTCTTAAGCCCACTAAAACTAAAATTTAAACCATTATGTATTAATGGTCTTGGAAATTTATATTGATCGCTATTGCCCATCTTGGCATGCCGATCGATTTCTGGGCCACCAGGGTAGTCAAGATCAAGCATTCTTGCTACCTTATCAAAACATTCCCCTACGGCATCATCGATGGACCGACCAATCACCGTATAATCCTTAAAGCTCTTCACCAGAACGAGAAGGCTATGCCCACCCGATACCAATAAAGCAATAAAGGGGTATTTAATATCTTGTTTTATGAATGGAGCAAAGAGGTGTCCCTCCATGTGATGAACAGGCAATAGTTTTTTTTCATATTTAAGCGCAAGGGAAGAGGCAAAGCTTGTACCCACAAGCAGTGCACCGATGAGGCCAGGTCCAAGGGTATACGCGATACCATCAATATCAATCATTTTTAAATCAGCTTGCTCAAGTACCTTTTGGGTCATCCCTGCCAACCGCTGTGCATGGTCCCTTGATGCTAGCTCAGGAATGATGCCACCAAACTCTTTATGCAAACGTATTTGCGAGTACAAAAGCTCACTCACCAGCCCCTCTGACTCAGAATAAACAGCGACCCCTGTCTCATCGCAACTCGTCTCAATTCCTAAAATTTTCATTAATTTGTATTTAAACTTTGAAGTTAGCCCAATAAATAGGTATGATTTCACCCTTATTGTATATCAGGAGAAAATCCTTTTTAGTATGCCTGGAATAAAAGTTAAAGATAGCGAGTACTTCGACTCTGCGCTTCGCAGAT
>JAURFX010000095.1 GCA_030834065.1 Gammaproteobacteria bacterium | reverse complement strand
AACTTAATGTCAGATTTGTTAATTTGCCAGATACCGAACAAGTCTTAAAGGCATTACCTGGTGCAAATATGCTTTATTTGGAATCACCGACAAATCCTGCAATCGAAGTAGTTGATCTTCCTAAGCTCATTTCCGCTGGAAAAAAGGAAGGATGTTTAGTAGCTGTAGATAACACTCTTGCAACACCTATGGTTCAAAACCCATTACAACTCGGGGCTGATATAAGTTTGCACTCAATTACAAAATATCTATCAGGGCATAGTGATATTTTGCTTGGCTGTGTTGTTGTAAAAGATAAATCACTCTTTGACCGAGTTGAGCAATCTCGAAGATATGGGGGAGCAATTGCTGGTCCATTTGAGGCATGGCTTGCACTTAGAGGGATACGTACTTTTGCTTTACGCATGCAACGCTCCCAAGAAAATGCTATGGAATTGGCAAAAAGATTAGAAAAAGATAAGCGAGTATCGAAAGTTAGATTCCCAGGACTTTCATCTGATCCATATCATGAAAGAGCTAAGTCTTTTATGAAAGGCTTTGGTGCAATGATCTCTTTTGAGGTCAAGGCTGAGGTTTCTCAAATAGAAAAAATGTGTAACTCATCAAAACTGATTACCCATGCCACATCCCTAGGCGGAGTGGAATCGATTTGGGAGCGCCGCCGCAGGTGGGCAACTGAGAGCCATACCATCCCTGAAAATTTGATTAGGTTTTCAGTTGGCATAGAAAATGTTGAAGATCTATGGGCAGATATCCAAGACTCTTTTTCTGCCGCTGATATCAACTAAATGTCAGTTGTAATTCGTAGTGCAACCATTAGTGATATTCCAGTTATCCATCAATATATTAAGGACTTAGCAGAGTTTGAAAAAGCACCAGATGAGGCAGTTTTAACTCACTTAGATTTAGAGCAATCATTTTTTGGTCAATCACCTCAAGTTTATTGTTTGCTTAGTGAGGTTGATCAGCAGGTCACCGGAATAGCCATCTGGCACCTTAACTACTCAACTTGGCTGGGAAAGCATGGTATCTACCTAGAGGATCTTTATGTTGATCCTAAGTTTCGAGGCCTAGGCCATGCAAAGGCGCTATTAAAAGAGCTAGCCAAAATATGTATAGAACGAGGCTATCCCAGACTGCAGTGGTGGGTTTTGGATTGGAACAAGGGCGCAATTGATTTTTATAACTCAATTGGTGCACTACCTATGGATGAGTGGACTGTGTTTAGGGTTTCTGGGAAAGAGCTAGGAAAATTAGCAAACTCAGGAAATTGACCAAATTTCATTAAAATTAAGAGTAGATTTATCCCATGATTAAGGCCTTCAAAAGACTAATTGCCCTATTTGGCGTTATTTTAGTTGCTTTTGGCGCGATAAAAAGTTTATTTCATTGGCTTGCTCGCTCTGAAAGTGATGAGTATGAAGTATGGAGTGATGATGAAGAACGGGAAGATGTAAAATGAGTAGTAATTATGTTCCAGGAACATGCAATATTGGTCAAGGAGAAATAAAGCGTAGACAAGCAGTTGCTATTTTTGGTTTATTTCTTATTGCGATTTCCTCTATCGGTATCTTAACTACAGACCAAGATAGAGGCGCTCGCCTATCGATATTTATACCTGCTGTAATTTTTTCAATTGGATTTGTTCAATCTCGTAAAAAGTTTTGCTTAGCCTATGGATTAGCTGGTACATTTAACTTTGGAAAATTAGGCCAAATATCTAAAGTTCAATCACTAGAAGATAAAAAAGCAGATCGTAAAACTGCTGTTTTTATCTTATTTCAATCAGTTGCTTTGGCTGGAGTAATTACTGCAATATTTTTTGTTTTGCCTTTATAAATCTTCATAGCTAGAGGGTAACTCGCCAACATTTAAGAATTTTAAGTATTTATCAGTTATTTCTTCTGGTTTTCCAGAGGCAAGCATTTGACCCCTATGCATCCAGATGGCTTGATCGCATAATTCATTTAAAGAGGAGAGAGCATGGGAAACAATCAGAATAGTTCGAGCCTCTTGGCAAAGTTCTCTAATTTTATTAAAAGATTTTTCTTTAAAAGCAGCATCACCAGCAGATAAAGCCTCATCAACTAGCAAGATATCTGGTGTCATATTTACAGCAACTGAAAATGCGACCCTGCCATACATACCTGAGCTATAAGTCCTCACGGGCATATCAATAAATCCATTAGGCAAATCAGCAAATTGTGCGATGGTCTGTGTTTTAGATTCAATTTCATCTCGACTCATACCAGCGGCTAAGCCACCTAAAATAATATTGTCGCGCCCGGATAATGCTTTATTAAATCCCACTCCAAGTGCAAGCAATGTAGAAATTTTTCCATTTACTAAGATTCGTCCACTTGTTGGTGGCAATATGCCAGCTATTGAGCGCATCAGTGTTGATTTCCCAGCACCATTTGCGCCCACAATTCCTAATACAGATCCATGGGGAACATCAAGAGATAAATTT
>JAURFX010000100.1 GCA_030834065.1 Gammaproteobacteria bacterium | reverse complement strand
TGAAAAAAGCACCAAAGGCAAGCTTGAAACAACAACGTCAAATTTCATATCAGAAAAGAAACTTAATAACGCAGGCGAGGTCACACTCTCATTGATCACCTCTATACCAGGGTACTTAGAAGCTAAGATTTTATATAAACTTGCATCCTGCTCAATTAATTTCAAATTATGCTCTTTGACACCTCTATTAAGTATAGCTTGCGTAACCGAGCCGGAGCCAGGTCCAAGCTCAAGTACTTTATGATGCGATTGAATACCTTGGGCCATCTCTCTTGCAAGAAATCTTGAGCTTGGATAGACAGAGCCTATCGTATTAGGAGATCTGAGAAATCTAAAAAAAAATTTTAAGTTATTATTCATTCTGAATATTCTCAAGAATTAGAGCCCTTGGCCCTATCTCAGATAATTCTGCAAATTTTTCCATATGAGTCTCCATTCCAAATGGAATATATGAGCCCCCAAGAACTATATCTGGATATCCATCACTATTTATATCTCCAACATCCATGGTCATCCATCTCCCAGAATTGGCAAGATCATCAGTATAATTTATGAAACCCTCATTAATATTCTCCAAATAAACGAAAGACTCTGGATTTTCTAAACTAAAGTCTGGGTAGAATGCAATACCAGCAATATCAAGATCGCCATCAAGGTCAAAATCTTCAGCACTAGCATTAAAAGCGCCATGCATAGGATAAAAATAGCTCTCTACAAATTCTAGCCCTCCTTGATTGCTATAGATTCGAATGCCATGAAAATTTTTAAGCGTATTGAATGGATCTGAGTCAACATTATCACCATTTACTACAAGCAAATCTTTAAGACCATCATTATTAAAGTCATGGACTTCAAAATAGGTATGACCATAGGAGGGATTTGTCGAAAAAGCTACTTGCTGCTCAAAAATACGATCACCTAAATTCTTATAAATTACTAATTGCTCTAGCGCATCGGCAAATAAAACCAATATATCGAGCCTTCCATCATCATCAATATCAATGATTTGGGACTTTACCGCACCTCCCCTATTTGCCAAAACCTCTTCGTCATATCCTCCAGCCTCTCTTCCCCAGTTCACTGCTAACTCACCCACAATCATTCCAAAACCATTAGTTACTAAATCATTAAACCCATCCCCATCGATATCATTTATTTCAAAGTCCGCAAGCCTTGGGAGATTGCCAAGTATTGGTATGTAGCTTGCATCATTTAACCCCTGGTCAAGGTTATTAATAATGCCAATAAAGCCTGGTCTATCAGTAGATTGGCCGCTACCTAAAAGGTCTCCAATAGATCCAACATAAACCTGATCATTTGTAATATGAAAACGTACTGGGGAAACTGGTGGATAAAAAACTCTGGGACCAGATTCAATTTGACCATTTGAGCCAAGAGTGGTGATCGTCTCATAATAACTATCTCCGAGATAGACTCTATTATTAAGTGAATCGATTTCAACTGCAGTGGTTATTACGGGAGGGCTTATTCTATAGCTAGTAAGCAATGATCTAAATTGATTCAGCTCAATTGCAATTGGCTTACCTTGCTGGGGCAAAGACCTCTCTGGAGAATTCACGAAGTAGTAATCTAAAACTCTTGACCATTCATTATTCGAAATAAGTTGAGTTGAAGGAAATAAATTTTCTTGTCTCAATAAACTATACCTGCTTTGAACATTTTCAATAGCAGCTAAATTATCACTTTCAATATAATCGTAATTTTCAACACCTAAAAAAAATCCCATGTATGCAAGTAAAGTCTCCCAACTCCTCCTTGGTAGCGTTTCTGGCTCAGGAAATAGATGACAGCCACTGCAATAGGTCTGCGCTACCAGCCGATTTTCTGCTTGCTCTATGTTTGCTCTATTATTCATGATGAGATAAAAGACAAAGATGCTAATAGATATAGTTAGCACCGCTAATGTAAGGAATTTTTTCATGATATTCGACAATTAGGTAAAAATTCATTATAACGTATAAGATCGAAGGGGCTCTGTAGTTTTAGTTTTGCTTACCTAATAAGAATGAAAATGCTAAGATTTTTAATAATAGATAGTAGAGCTGAAATTAATGATTAGAAAAAATATAAAACTTATTTATTGCTTAGGTCTAGCAGGCATAATGGTTTTCCTTGTCGGCTGTAATCAAAATATGCCAATAGAAAATTCGACTCCAGGGACAGGATTTGCAGCAGTGCCAGGTCTTGTTGGAGGGCATGATGTATTTGGTCCTTATGAGGTTGTGCCAGACTGGCCCAAGCCGATGTCAGACAG
>JAURFX010000055.1 GCA_030834065.1 Gammaproteobacteria bacterium | reverse complement strand
CTAGTGGCACTCCTGCTACATAAAAAACTTAACAATCCAGATGCGTCTATTGACTGGCTTCATTTAGATGGTAATAAACCGAATTGTCGTTCAATTCTCAAAAATGAAATTAAGGAGTTTGACAAGACTATCGAAGAGGCTTTATTAGAGGTCGAAACTAGACCTCGAGTTATGGAGTTTGATGATGCTGCTATTGTTATATTAAGAGGTCTTAATTTTAATGATGCTGCTGATATTGAGGATATGGTTTCTATAAGACTGTGGATTCAATCAGATAAGATAATTACAGTTCAAAGGCGCCAGCTGCAATCAATACGCGATATTGAAAAATCAATTGACTCTGGACAAGGACCAAAAACGACCGCCGGATTTTTATGTAATCTGCTTGAGGGTCTCAATGATCGGCTCACGACACAGTATTTAGAGATAGAGTCAAAATATGAAAATATGGAGGAAATGCTTTTAAATATTAACTCTCTTTCTGCAGTAGCGAATAATCAAAATTATATTAATGAAATTAATGATTATCGAAGAATGGTCGTACTCATTAATCGTTTTCTGGTTCCTCAAAGTATTGCTATTGCAAAGATTAGAAGGATTGCATTTACCTGGATTGAGGATAGGCATGCTCGCTATCTTGAAGATGCGCACAATGATACCGAAAGAATCATTGAAGAGCTTCAACTTCTGGTTTCAAGGTTTCAATTATTGAGAGAAGAATTAAATTCTATTGAAAACCAAAGAATGAATCGTCACTCACATACCTTGACGATTATCGCCTCCATCTTTCTCCCCTTGACTTTTCTTACTGGCGTCATGGGAATGAATGTGTCCGGCATTCCAATGGCTAGCGAATCATCAGCATTTCTGCTCTTATCGTTTCTTTTCTTTGTCGTGATTTTGATTCAGGTATTAATTTTTAAAAAATTTAAATGGTTTTAGTCTGAATTACTTCTATTAAGTTCATAATGATAGATGCAGTAGCTCCCCATATGATTAGATCTTCAAAATAAAACTCGTAAATTCTAAATTGAGTTTCATGTCTCATGATTATCTTTTCTTTTTGATTTTTGTTTTCAAGAAAGAAATCTAGGGGAGCAGAAAATACCTTCTCTACCTCTTTAGATTTAATTTGTAATTCATATTCAGAATCGACCATTCCTACAATTGGTGAGATTTGAAAACCCGTGCCAGTAATGAATGAATCTAATTTCCCTAAAACTTTAACTTGATGTTGTTGAATATTAATCTCTTCATATGACTCCCTTAGTGCGCATGCTTCAATACTTTTATCACTATCATCAATACGGCCCCCAGGAAAACAAATTTGCCCTGCATGACTCTTTAAATTTTCATTTCTCTTCGTAAATATAAGATGCAATTTACCATCAATAACCTGAATGGGGACCAGCACCGCAGATTCAGTATTTTTTTTATTGAGAACAGCTAACCAGCTTGCACTTAATGGACTTTTTAAGTCCCTTAAAGTTCTAAATTTTGGGTTAAGGTGTGGGATGTAACTTTTTAGTCTCTCCTCAATTTGAGCGCTCATTTATTAACTAATTCCGCCTTTAGTCAATTTCATAGGATCTAACAGTTTGATTAACTCTCTCTCCTCAAGCTCTGTCTCCTCAAGTGCAACCTCAAGAATAGGCCTTTTCTCTTGATAGGCTTTTTTAGCAATTTGAGCACCCTTATCATAGCCAATGACAGCATTTAAGGCTGTCACCAATATTGGATTTTTATTCAATGCTTTGTTAATGCTTTCAGTGTTAACTTTAAATCCAGCAATAGCCTTATCGGCAAGAGCCATGGAGACATTACTAAGAATAAGAGCAGATTCGTCAATATTATGTAAAACCAGGGGAAGCATCACATTAAGCTGAAAATTACCTGATTGTCCCGCAATCGTAATCGCGGCATCATTTCCAATGACTTGTGCAGAAACCATGGCTGTAGCCTCTGGAATCACAGGATTAACTTTACCTGGCATGATACTGCTCCCAGGCTGCAAGGCAGGTAATTCTATCTCTCCTAGACCCGCTAAGGGACCGCTATTCATCCACCTAAGGTCATTTGCAATTTTCATTAAAGAAACAGCAAGATTTTTAAACTTTCCTGATAATTCAACTATGCTATCAACCGAACTGAGCCCTTCGAATAAATTTTCTGATTGAGTAAACTTTATTTGTGTTTGGCCGGACAGCCATTCATTTACATAGTTAGTCAATTTTGGATCAGCATTGATGCCCGTACCCACTGCAGTGCCTCCAAGCGCGATGGCACTAATTCTAGGTATCGACTCTTCAATTCTGTTTATGTTTGCTTGAATTTGTTGCGCCCAACCAGACAATTCTTGACCAAAAGTTACGGGCATCGCATCCATTAAATGCGTTCTACCAGTCTTTACATCATCTTTAAGTTCAATTGATTTTGCGTCAATTGTTTGATGAAGATGCTTCAAGGATGGAATCAAGCTCTCTACAACGAGCAAGGTTGCTGTAATATGGATAACCGTAGGAATAACGTCATTGCTACTCTGACCCATATTCACATGATCGTTTGGATGCACTTTCTCGCCTAATTTTGCAGAGGCGATATTAGCAATAACCTCATTTGCATTCATATTTGAGCTTGTTCCTGAGCCAGTTTGGAATATATCGACAGGAAACTCTTTATCATGTTGTCCATTTGCAATTTCCAAGGATGCATCAATAATTGCGTCAGCAAATTTTTCATCTAAGTGTCCTAACTTTTTATTACCATAAGCTAATGCTGCCTTGAGTAATCCTATCGATCTGATCGCATTTCTAGATAAAACAAGACCACTTATCGGAAAATTGTTTACGGCTCTTTGGGTTTGTGCTGACCAGAGCGCTTGAGATGGGACCTCTAACTCTCCCATGCTATCTTTTTCAATACGAAACTTTGACATTTAATTATTCCTCAGCCATTTTTTTAAAAGTTTGCCATAAAAACATAATGATTCTATAAAATATTATATAATTTGTTCTTTGAATAATCTGATGATTGAACAGAATAATTTCTCGCTAACAGCAGTCTCCTCAATTGATGGGAGATATCATGACAAGTCTGCAGATCTATCACAGTACTTTTCTGAATATGCCTTAATCAAATATCGTGTATTTGTGGAGTGCGCATGGCTTAATCATATTTCTCAGTTACCAGAATTCTTATCTTTAAATCCTCATGAGCTTCAGCTTGTTGAGCGACTCATGAAAGACTTTACGTTAAATGATGCAAGCAGGGTAAAGGAAATTGAGAAAATTACTAATCATGATGTCAAGGCAGTTGAATACTTTATTTCAGAACAAATCCAAACTGAAAAATTAAAATCTCTTGTTCACTTTGCATGCACCTCAGAGGATATCAACAATCTTGCTTATGCCCTTACCCTTAATGAATACAGAAGCCGGACTTTTAATGATAGTGTAAATTTACTTATTGATACGCTTAGAAAGCTTGCGATTGAAACCGCAGAAAATCCAATGTTAAGTTTTACGCATGGTCAAATTGCCTCTCCCACAACAATGGGAAAAGAAATTGCAGTCATAATTAACAGACTGAATAGTCAAATCCAACAAATCAACCAAGTTGAAATTCTGGGAAAAATAAATGGTGCTGTAGGTAATTTTAACGCCCATGTTGCTGCCTATCCTGAATTGGATTGGCCTAAAATATCAGAGCAATTCATAGAGGAGCTTGGACTTAAATCCAATCCCTACACCACTCAAATTGAGCCGCATGATTGGATTGCTGAATATTGCCATGGAATGATCAGAATCAATAATATCCTCCAAGATTTTTGTGTCGATGTATGGCTTTATATCAGTAAGGGTTACTTTAAGTCTAAGGCAATTAGTACTGAAACTGGATCTTCAACTATGCCCCATAAAGTAAATCCTATAGATTTTGAAAATGCAGAGGGTAACTTGGGATTATCGGTAGCCTTGTTGGATTATCTTTCTATAAAACTTACCAAATCACGCTTACAGAGAGATTTAACTGATTCAACAACACTAAGAAATCTGGGAATTGCTTTTGGATATCAGATCATTGCTTTGAAATCACTGCTCAAGGGAATTTCAAAATTAGAACTTAATGAGAAGTTAATGCTTGAGGAGCTAAATCAAGAGCCCAGTGTTCTCGCTGAAGCAATACAGACCGTAATGAGAAAGCATGGAATTGCAGATGCTTATGAGCAACTTAAAGCTTTTACTCGCGGGAAAGATATATCACTAGAAAATATCATAGAGTTTATCGATCAAGTAGATATACCAGAAGCTGACAAAGTTAGACTAAAGGCACTTAAACCTGAGGACTACATTGGTCTAGCAAAAGATTTAGCTAAGAATATCTAATTACGATAGTGCCTATCACTAAGCTAACTAATCCGATCGTTGCATTATCAGGTGGCGTAGACTCAGCGGTCGCAGCCTTGCTACTAAAACAACAAGGCCATCAAGTGGAAGCCATTCATATGTCAAACTGGGAAGATGAGGATGGTTACTGCAGTGCGGCTGAGGACTTACAGTTTGCCAAACAGTTCTGCGAACAAAATGACATAGTTATGCATCAAATTAATCTAGAAGAAACCTATAAAAATGAAGTATTTACAAAATTTATTGATCTTCTTAAAAAAGGGTATACGCCAAACCCTGATATAGGTTGCAATACTTACATTAAGTTTGGTGAATTAAAGAATTATTCAAAGAAATTAGGAGGCGGTTGTCTGGTCACAGGACACTACGCAAACATCATCGAACAAAATAACAGGATCGAACTCCATCTGGCTGAGGATCAAAATAAAGATCAAACTTACTTTTTGCATGACCTTTGCCAAGATCAACTGCAAAATGTTTTTTTTCCACTCAATAATATAGATAAAAATGAAGTGAGAAATATAGCAAATAAGCATGTCTTACCTATGGCCAATAGAAAAGACAGTACCGGGATATGTTTTATCGGCGAAAGGCCATTTAATGATTTCTTATTAAAGTATATTAAAAAGAAACCTGGTTATATTATTGATATTAAAGGTAATATAATTGGTGAACATATAGGTCTTCCCTTTTATACCATTGGGCAAAGACAAGGACTGCATATTGGAGGAGTCAAAGGTGCAGTCGAGAAGCCATGGTATGTTGCTGAAAAAAACCATGAAAGCAATGAATTAGTGGTTGTGCAAGGAACAGACCATCCAAGACTCTATCAATCAAATTTAATCGCAAAAGATATGAACTGGATAAACGGGATTGATGAATCTTTAAATTCTGTCCAAGCAAGAATTAGGCATCGTCAGGAGCTTCAAGCTTGTACGTTTCAAATCCAATCAGATAGTAGGGTTTACGTAAATTTTAATTCTCCTCAACGTGCTGTAACGCCCGGACAATATATAGTTCTCTACGATGGATCCAGGTGCCTAGGAGGTGGCACGATAGATTTTCACTCTTAGGCCTTATAAAGACAACCTGATCTGGTATAATTCTGCCACAAATAATCTTTAATTTCTGATCTGGGGAGCTTATGGTTGATTCTTTTAACACGAGACAAGATCTCACTGTAAATGACAAAGTCTATGAGAT
>JAURFX010000001.1 GCA_030834065.1 Gammaproteobacteria bacterium | reverse complement strand
ATTTTATCAAAGAGCTCTCCCACCCCAAGGCTTGCCCAAAGGATTAATACTCCAAGCACAATCATCATCCACCTTATTAGAACAATATCAAGATTTCGCTCAATCATCTTGATCAAAGGCAGATAGTAAATAAAGGATAAAGCAAAGATGATCAATCCAAAATAAGGATCATTGCCCCAAAAGGTATTGACAAAGCCAATCCATGAAAAAAGCAAGGCAAATAGTAAACTAACCCAAATCATAACTTTCAGCGATCATGAAAAAAGTAAGGAAGAATATGAAAACTAAATGAAAAATTTTATTTGTTAGCTTCATGCCGTCATGAAAAATAATTTTTCGGTCATTGGTTAAAAAATATTTAGTGAACCATAACAAAACAACTAATCCAGAAAAAAGAAAAAACCATGGTAAGTCTTGCCTAGGACTGAATCCCTCATCTAGCACTATAATTAAAACCGATACCCACCAGAGCAGGTAAAAACTAAAATAGATTGAGTAACAATTTTTGATTAAAATGCTAAACATTGCTCTATTTCATTTTAGGTTGATCTAATTGAAAAAACTATCATTAATTATTCTTCTCGTATTCATTGCAGTCTTGTTTATCTTCTTTAATCGAAACAGTGAACAAAGCTTTGGCATGCCTGAAATCACGACGAGAAATATACTTTTTTTACCCCAGGAAGTGAGAGAGTTTGCCTTTGCAAATGTAGATCATCTTGCGCCTACAAGAACAGTCGCTGCTGGCAATAATATCAAAGAGCTAAATTACTCGCTGCAAGACTGGAATGACTTTAGATATCAAGTTGATGATGAAATTTATAGCTTGGATGACTTTGAGGGTCGAGAGGCGTTTCGCGGACTTATTGTGGTCCAAGGTAATAATATCTTACTGGAAGATTATGCAGATGGTCATGAAGAGGATACTACTTGGGTCTCATTTTCAGTGACAAAATCGATTACCTCTATGCTAATCGGTGCGGCAATTAAAGATGGATACATAGAAAGCATAGACGACCCTATCAGTGATTACATCATTGCACTTAAGGGGACAGAATACGAAGCTGTCACCATTAGAAATTTACTGCAAATGTCTACCGGCATTGCTTGGAATGAGGATTATGGAGATCCAGAATCAGATGTTGCCATCGCAGGCACTTATAACGGAGAGAGGCTTATTTCATATTTATCTGGTCTGCCACGAGTCGCAGCTCCTGGGGCACTTTATAATTACAATACCGCTGAATCCAACTTAGCTGGAGAATTGTTACGCTCTGCAATAAATGTTAATGCCTCAAGCTATCTTGAGGAAAAAATATGGTCTTCTTATGGTATGGAGCATAATGCCTATTGGCTTCTATCAAGCCCTAATGGAAGTGAAACGGGTGGTTGTTGCCTGAATGCAACCTTGAGAGACTATGCACGGATTGGGCTCTTTGCCCTTGATGGCGGTATTTTGGCAGATGGTACAGAGACCTTTGCAGCTGACTGGATGGAGATTTCTACTTCACCCTCAGATCAAAATTCAGGTTATGGGCTTTCATGGTGGCTAGCAGACGAGGAAGCCTATTATGCAAGGGGTATTTTCCAGCAATGGATATACATCAACCCTAATAAGAATTTAGTTATTGCCACCCATAACAATGCACTTAGGGCCAATCAAGATGAGGATTTTCAACATGTGCAAGCAATTATCAATGCATTGAGCAGCCAGATCATAAGTCTTAATTAATTTCGTTTACTTTTAATCCCTAAATAAAATCCGAGAGTATTGAAGATGATGTCAGAAAATTTATTTTCAAAGGTTTCAACTGCAAACTGAAAAGGAAGAAAAATTTCAAGAAGCTCCCAGGACAGAGATATAAGAAGAAAAATTCCCCATGAAAAAAATAGATACCTTCCAAAGAAAAAATAAAGAATGAAATGGAGAAAAGAATAAAAATTAATCATTTCTTAAAGGTTTAATTTCTCCATCAGGTATTGTCTTTATTTTTTTCCAGAGGTGAAGTCTTCCTTCAATAGACGATTTGTCTAACTCTTGAATTTTCAAATCTTCCATTTTAGTTTGTCACTCCCATTCAATAGTAGCGGGTGGCTTTCCTGAGATATCATAGACAACCCTACTAACGCCTCTCACCTCATTGATAATTCTTAAGGAAACCCTCTCTAGAAAATCATAAGGCAGTCTCGCCCAATTTGCTGTCATAAAATCTTTGGTCTCAACCGCTCTTAATGCAATGACATGTTCGTATGCACGACCATCCCCGACAACACCAACTGAGGCAATAGGCAAGTAAACTGCAAAAGCCTGGTTGACTTGATGATATAAATTATTTGAAATTAACTCTTCAATGAAAATATGATCTGCGAGGCGTAATTTATCGGCATACTCCCTCTTCACTTCATTTAATATTCTTACGCCCAATCCTGGACCTGGGAAGGGATGCCTACGAATAATTGAATCAGGGATGCCAATTGCACTTCCAATCGAGCGAACCTCATCCTTAAAGAAACTTCTTAAGGGCTCAACTAAATCAAGCTTCATGTATTCAGGAAGTCCGCCCACATTATGATGTGATTTTATTACATGAGCCGCTTGACCTTCGACTCCTCCTGCAGATTCAATGACATCTGGATATATGGTGCCTTGAGCAAGATATTTGACGCCCTCCAGCCTTGCCGATTCTTCCTCAAATACTTCAATAAATTTATTTCCTATTATCTTTCTTTTTTCTTCGGGATCGGTCACGCCTTTTAGTGCATCAAGAAATTTTTCAGAAGCATCGACGCATACTAGTTTGATGTCCATATTCTTCTTAAAGGTTTGCTCAACTTGGTTGCGTTCATTAAGCCTGAGCAGTCCATTATCAACGAAAATACAAGTTAACTGGTCTCCAATAGCTTTATGCAGTAGGCCAGCAACTACCGATGAGTCGACACCCCCAGACAGACCGAGTAAGACTTTAGAGTTTCCAATTTTATCTTTAAGCACACTGATAATATTTTCAACTAAATCATCTATTTGCCAAGATGATTTACATTTTGCAATTTCAAAAATGAAATTACTTAGAATTGTTTCTCCCTTTTCGGTATGCGTGACCTCAGGATGAAACTGAATGCCAAAGATTTTTTGATTTGTATCTTCCATCGCAACAAAGGGCGTATTGCTTGATGATGAGGTAGCTTTAAAGCCTTCAGGGATTTGGGTAAGGCTATCTCCGTGACTCATCCAAACATTGAGTTCTTGAGCTTTAAGGTTCTTAAAGAGACTGCTTTCATGATTAAGCTGGATTGTTGCGAGACCATACTCTCTTTTGTCAGAAGGCTTTACCTCTCCACCTAATTCATTAGCAAGAAGCTGCATGCCATAACAAATACCAAGAATTGGGATATCTAGTTTTAGTAGCTCCTTGTTAAGTGTTGGTGATTTTTCATCGAATACTGAATTTGGTCCACCCGATAAAATAATCGCCTTTGGATTATTCTGCAGGATAGTGTCAAGTGAAACACTATGATTAAGTATTTCACTAAAAACACCGAGCTCTCTGACTCTTCGGGCAATAAGCTGTGTGTATTGGCTTCCATAGTCAATAATAGCGATGCCATTAGACTTGAGTTCTTTATTTAAAAAATCCATCTAAAGTTAAATGGACCTATAGTTGGGAGCTTCTTTGGTGATAACGACGTCATGAACATGACTCTCCTGTCTTCCTGCTGAGGAGATTTTTACAAACTGGCCATTTTTTTGAAGCTCAGCAATCGTTGAGCAGCCGGTATAGCCCATCGATGCACGCAAACCACCAGCAAGCTGATGCACAATAGCTCCAAGCGGCCCTTTATACGCCACTCTTCCTTCAATACCCTCAGGTACAAGTTTTGATAATTGATCATTAGCATCCTGGAAATAACGATCAGAAGAACCATGCTTGGATGCCATAGCACCAATAGAGCCCATACCTCGATAATTTTTATAGGATCTGCCTTGATAGAGCTCTACCTCGCCTGGGGATTCCTCCGTACCAGCAAATAGTCCACCTATCATCACGCTCGATGCACCAGCGGCGATAGCCTTTGCGATATCACCAGAATATCGAATACCTCCATCTGAAATAATTGGGATATGCTTACTCTTTGTTGCTTCATAAATATTCTGAACTGCGGTTACTTGTGGCACCCCAACACCGGCAATAATTCTTGTGGTACAAATTGATCCGGGACCAATTCCCACCTTAACAGCATCAACCCCAGCCTTAATAAGTAATTCAGCAGCTTCTGCTGTCACAATATTTCCTGCGATTAATTCTATATCTTTAAAAGTTCCTTTGATCTCCTTGATCTTATCTATCACGCTTTTAGAGTGAGCATGGGCTGTGTCAATGACTACTACATCTACCCTCGTATTGACCAGTGCCTCCACCCTCTCCAGAGTGTCGGGAGTAGTTCCTACCGCCGCTCCAACTCTTAGAGCACCAAACTCATCTCGGCAAGCAATAGGAAAGTCAGTTGCCTTTTGAAAGTCTTTGGCTGTAATCATCCCCTTAAGGTTAAAACTCCTGTCGACCACAAGCACTTTTTCAATGCGGTGATGATTTAGTAGGGATAGCACTTCATCCTCAGAAGCACCCTCATTGACCGTGACCAATCTATCTTTGGGGGTCATGACATTAGCGATAGACTGATCTACATTGCTCTCAAATTTAAGATCTCGGTTAGTTACAATACCGACCAGAGCATCTTGCTCAACGACAGGTACCCCCGAGATACCATTCTTTCTAGTTATTTCAATCACTTCCCTAACGGTCATGCTTGGGTTTGCCGTAATGGGATTTGTAATCACTCCGCTTTCATACTTTTTAACTTTTCTTACTTCTAAAGATTGTTTCTCAATCGACATATTTTTATGGATTATGCCGATGCCTCCCTCTTGCGCTAGAGCTATCGCTAACCTCGCTTCTGTCACAGAGTCCATTGCAGAAGAGACTAAAGGCAGATTTAATGAGATATTCCTGGTGAGCTTTGTATCTAATAGGACTTCTCTGGGAAGTATTTCTGAATAGGCAGGAAGCAGTAAAACATCATCAAATGTCAGTGCTTCTTGAACAATTTTGCTTCTGACCATGGAACTTATAATGAGTTACGGTATGTTATTCTACTTGTCTTTCTCTCAATTTACTACTAAGACACATAATTCTTTAAAATTACAAAACTTTCAAAATATACTATTTATATGCATGAACTACACAGCACTCAAGATCCTGAGATACTCTCAGTTTCCGAGCTCAATGAAATTGCGAAAAATTGTGTTGAGAGCATCATCGGTCATATTCATGTGGAGGGAGAAATATCAAATTTAGCCCGGCCCTCTTCGGGTCATATTTATTTGACTCTTAAAGATAGCCAATCGCAAATCAGATGTGCCATGTTTAAGGCCCAAGCTATGGGGCTACTTTTTGATCTAGAGAATGGTGATCATGTCATAATCTCTGGCAAAGTAACCATTTATCCTACGCAGGGAACCTTTCAAATTATTGCGCAAAAGATAAGCGAGGTGGGCGAAGGCAAGCTTAGGAAGAAGTATGAAGCGCTTAAGACAAAACTAGATTCTGAGGGACTCTTTGATGCTGCTCGCAAAAAACCATTACCTAAAATACCCAATGGCATTGCAATCATTACCTCGCAAACAGGAGCTGCTCTTAGGGATATTATCTCAACAGTCACTCGTAGATTTATCTCTATGCCCATATACATCTACCCCACTCCTGTGCAGGGTAGTCTTGCTCATTTGGAAATCATTAAAAATCTTCATTTGGCGAACGAAGATAATTTCGCTGATGTGATTATCTTGGCCCGAGGGGGAGGATCCATCGAGGATCTATGGTGTTTTAATGAAGAGGAGCTTGCTAGGGCTATGCTTTTATCAAAGTTACCTATCGTTACAGGAGTTGGACATGAGACAGACTATACCATTGCAGACTTTGTAGCAGATTTCAGAGCACCCACACCCACTGCGGCTGCTGAAATTACTACGCCTCATACAGTTGAGATTAAAAACTTGATCACCGCTATGAATAAAGCAGCTTTATCCCATGTAAAAGAAAGAATGGTTGATCTAAAAAGTCAGCTCGCAGAGAGAGAATTTAAATTAAAGTCCATGCATCCTCTTGAAAAACTAAGAATCTATTCACAAACAATCGACTACTACTCTGAACAAATTCATTCTGCCATTAAAGCAAAAGTTAAGAATTTATATTCATCCTATAAGCTAATATCTCCTCGACTAAAAACTGAAATGATCCATAGACGATTGCAAGCTTATACAGAAAAGATAGTGCATTTGAATAAAACATTAAAGAATGGGATTCGCTATAAAGTAGATTTAAACAAAAATACACTCGCGCGCCTTGTCCATGTGCTTGATACCCAAAGCCCTCTTGGCATTCTCAAGAAAGGTTATAGCATCACTACACCTCAAGGCAGTTCACAGGCAATAAGAAAATCTTCGCAAGTTGAAAAGGGTCAGCTTATAGAGACATCTCTCAATGACGGAAGAATTTTAAGTGAAGTTAAAGAAGTCTTAAATTGATGATAAAAACTTAGCGATGGGCGGCCTAAAATCATCCATACTCGCCAAAAAGGAATCATGGCCCTGCTTACAGTCCAGAGTAATAAGTGAAACCTCTTTTCCAGCTTCTTTAAATAGATTATAGAGCTCTTCTTGCTGCCAATAAGGGAATAATTGGTCTTTTCTAACCCCAATAACCAGAATTTTATCGCTCCTAATTAAATTCATAGCAGCCTCTAATGAGCCGCCATGGTCTGCTAAATCAAAAAGATCTGATGCCCTTGATAAAGATAAGTAACAATTTGGATCAAATTGGCCAATGAATTGTCTTGCGTGATAATCCAAGTAGGATTCGACCTCAAAGTCTAGGCTTAATAAATCATCTGATTCATGACCTATTGAGACCCGCTCCCTTCCAAATCGTTTTTGAAACTCGAAGCTGGATCGATAGCTCAGCATACCAATTTTTCTAGCAAGTCTAATTCCAGATATGGGTAAGTTCTTATCATCATATTCGCCCGCCTTCCAGTTTGGGTCGGACCTAATAATTTCTCTTTGTATCGATCTAATTGCAATGGACATGGATGCAGCTCTGGCGCATGTACTGATTAATAAGCATGACTTAGTTAGCCCTGAAAATACTACTTCAAAAGCGAGGGCCGTCATCCCCCCCATGGATGGACCTATCAAGCATGCAAGCTTTGATATACCGTGATATTTGATAACCTCATATCCGCCTTTTGCCACATCTTCTAATGATAATACTGGGAAAGTTGATTTATATTTTTTGCCTGTAGAGGGATTAATAGAGTTTGCTCCTGTAGAGCCAAAACAACTGCCCAATGAATTTACACAAATTACGAAAAACTTATTAGTATCTATCGCATGATCGGGTCCAATCATATCCTCCCACCACCCTGCACTTGAATCATCAGGAGAGGAAGCGGCATGCGCCGAGGGGGATAGACCTGTAAAGATCAAGATAGCATTTGTCTTTTCTTGATTGAGAGAGCCCCAAGTCTCGTAAGCAATGCTTGGGTCTTGTAGTTTTCCACCCCTATATAAGTCAAAGTTACCTCTGATATTTAAATATTTTCTTGCTTTACTCATTAATCTGCAAAAGTTTAATCAATTGGAGGGAAAAATACTAAAACTTTTTATTATTTAATTATGCATATTTCTTAAGGTTTCTTGGTAAGCCTACTTTCCTGCATATGGGTTATTTGAGGATTTAAAATTCATCCGAATGATTGCGCCTTTAAGCTTAAGGAACTTTCGAAAACCATTGATTAAGAAACGCTTATAGGAGTCAGGTAGTTTTTCGGTTAGATTTCCATGGACCAATAGTGTAAGCGGATCATGATCTATTTGATTAATGTATTTTAGTTGGATTTTAAATCTTCCTGATGCGGGTGGGTTATGCTCTTGTTTAAGTAAATCGAGGATATTATTTAATTGCGAGGTGCTGTATTTTCTTTTTGATTGCTTAAATAACTTTAATATTATCTTCAGGAGATCATTAATAGAGCTTCCATGCAATGCTGAGATATTCACTCTTTGAACAAAATGGGCAAATGAGAGCTTTTCTTTATATTGCAAATCAAATTGAGCCCTTTCTTTCTTAGATAACAAATCCCACTTATTGATCCCGATTGCTAATGATTTACCTTGCTCTAGTATTAAGCCAATAAGCGAGCGATCATTCTCTGTAAGACCCTGCTGAGCATTAATCAAAAAAATTACTGCATTAGATCTTCTAATAGCCTCAAGGGATTTTGCTAAGCTAAATTTTTCAACAAGATCTTTATTCTTTGATTTTTTTCTTATTCCAGCCGTATCTACTAAAGTAAAATCCTGTTCAAATTTCTGACAAGGAAGAAAAATATTATCTCTGGTTGTACCAGGTACGTCAGATGTGATTACTTGACTATCATTAAGGTATCTGTTTGTAAGGGTAGATTTGCCTGCGTTTGGTGCGCCAATGATTGCTATGAAAGGCTCTTGAAATTTTAATTGATTGGTATTTGAATCACTTGGTAAATGTTCATGTAAAAAGTCTTCGATTTCAGGAAATTGCTTCCTAGACTTTGCAGAAATTATAACTTGATCCTTTAGCCCAAGAGAAGAAAACTCTGCGCTAATAAAATTCGAATCAGACTGATCGGCTTTATTAATAATAAGAAGAGTCGGTTTATTTAGCTTTCTGATCTCTTTAAGAAAATCTGCATCAATTGAGCTAAGGCTCTTTGAACCATCCACAATAAAAAATATAATGCTAGCCTCAAGCGCAGCTAACTCTGCTTGCGCTTGCGTTTCAGCTTTTAGCCCATCATGTTCATAGGTCACGCCACCGGTATCTATAAAAATATATTCCTGATCAAATACGGATGAAATTCCATATTTTCTATCACGAGTAACGCCCTCGTAATCAGCTACAATGGCATCCTTAGATCGAGTCAGCTTATTAAATAATGTTGATTTTCCAACATTGGGGCGTCCGACGATGGCTATACTCTGCATCACAATATCCAAACATTACTAATTTAAAGTATAGCTTGCTAGATTACCTGAATCCGATAAAACAAAAAAATTATTCCCAAGCGCAAAAATTGGTATTGAGATCGGAGATCTTGCAGATCGAACCCTGTTTACAACTTCCCCATTTGTGCTATCAATAAGATGGACATAACCCTCGAAGTCACCTGCCACAATATAACCGGGCAATATCGTAGGTAAAGTTAAATCTCTATATGTAAAACTATCATTGGTCCAATCTGGTAAAGAAGATTGTGCTT
Source organism: Gammaproteobacteria bacterium (assembly GCA_030834065.1). Classification (GTDB taxonomy): domain Bacteria; phylum Pseudomonadota; class Gammaproteobacteria; order Steroidobacterales; family Rariloculaceae; genus JAURFX01. The sequence continues at coordinate 53,466 of JAURFX010000001.1, read as the reverse complement.
GGTAGGTATAGATATCTCCGATCTCATCAAGAACTATCAGCCGAGTATCATTTGCACTTACTCCGGCATGACTTGAGATCTCCCTATTCCAGAGCGGGGTTCCATTATTAATCTCAATTGCAGTCAAATAACCATGTAAATTTATGCAATAAAGTATATTCCCCCTTAGTACCATTCGATCTGCTACATCAATCAATCGCTCAAGTTGAGAAGTTCCTGACGCAAGAGACAAAGGTATCTCCCAAAGTGTATCTCCAGTAAACAAGTTGTATGCAGCAACTCGACCATTATCAAATCCTGCCAATACTGTCCCTCCAGAGATTATGGGCTTGGTACCACCCCTTATTGTTAAAACTGGTACCTCTTGCTGATTTTCCCAAAGAACACCGCCACTGCTAGGGTTTATCCCGATAATGGTTCCCTCAGAAGTACCTATTACCAAACCTTGATTCGTGGCGGTTAGAGGGGTACTGACCTCAGCATTGATTGAAATTTCCCAATTTACTGAGCCGTTTTCAGCATTTAAGCTGACAATTCTTCCTTCAGCGCTCGCGACGAATAAGCGACCTGCGGCATGCTCTGGTCCTGACATAATATTAAAATCTAGCTGCTGAGACCAAACTTCCATCCCCCTCTCAATGTCAAGAGCTAAGATCTCGCTGTTTCCACTCGAGACATATAATAGAGTCCCATCTGAACTCAAAGTTATATTATCTGAAGATAAATTAAGACGACCGATGTTTGTTTGCCACACCTCTGTAATTTGACGTGTCTCAATAAAATCAACAAGTAGATCGGGAGGATTGATGACAACCTCATCCTCCTCGAACATAAAGCAACCGGATAGAATCAGGCCAATGGCTAATAAATAGATTTTTTTAAGCATGGATCTTTTCTAAAACTCGGCTGCAAGATTATTAATCTTTAGCATTAAAATATTTAAATCAACTGAATTGATATTAGGATCTGACAAGATAGACATATAGGTAGTACTTGCCAAATCAAATTCACCCCTAAAGAAATAAACGTCCCCCTCAAGTTCAGTAAAGTTTGCAGAGAGCGGATGATTTTTATTCTGCACAAGCTCGAGCGCTCTATCATAGTTTGTCATTTCTACATTAACTCTTGCCAATCTCCATGTAGCAATCAACTGCAGGTATTCATCACTAGTGTTATTGAGCACATACTCGATTTCGACTGCAGCATCCGCAGTATTCCCATTGCTTAAGAGATACGTTGAATAGAGCAAACCAAGAAAATCTGTATATGGACTGCTGTTATAGTTTGATCTTAAATTTTGCAGCATGGTTAAGGCTGAATCGAAGTTACCTAGAGTGAGCTCCTGTTGTGCTTGATCAAAGATAGCCAGTGCTTGTGTATTTCTCTCATACACGGAGTCTTGGTACCAATTCCAAGAAATAAGTCCAGCAAATCCTACAATTACACCAGCGACCAAGGCAATCCAATTTTCCTTAAGCCAAGATTTAATCTCTTCAATCTGTTCTTTTTCGTCTAAATAATCATCCATTATTTTTTTCCTTTTTAAGAAGCTTTAATAGACCTGCGGTAAAGACCGATTTTTGCTCGCTACTATCTCTCATGTCTTTAAGAGAAACTTGAGATTGCTTCAATTCATCTTCACCAACTATAACTGCATACTTCGCGCCTGCCTTGTCAGCTTTTTTCATTCTCGACTTAAGGCTGGTATCTGCATAATCTGCAAAAATTATAATATCTTTTAATTCACGGTTCATCTTATCCATAAGATTTATCGTAAAAGATACAGCATCTTTACCCACTGGAATGACATAAACATCACAATTATTCTCATAAACTTGGTTGCTCAATTTCATAAGCTCGATAATTCTCTCTATGCCAAGTGCCCATCCACACGCTGGTACATCAGAGCCACCTAATTGCTCAACCAATGAGTCGTACCTGCCTCCAGAGCAAATTGCAGACTGCGAACCTAATTTATCCGTAGTCCACTCAAAGACAGTCTTATTGTAGTAATCCAAACCTCTGACAAGCTTATTATTTATATGATACTTAATGCCAAGCTGATCAAGTAATGCAAGAAGTTCAATAAATTCATTTTTTGACTCTTCATCTATAAAGTCAAACATTGACGGAGCTTCCTCGATAGCTTTCTTTAGTTTTATATTTTTAGAATCTAATAGTCTTAATGGATTAAGTTCGATTCTTCTTTTGTCATCCTGATCAAAATCTTTTTTAAATTTTTTAAAATAATTAACCAAGACACTCTTGTAATCTTCTCTTGATTCAAAGGATCCCATGGTGTTAATTTCCAAAGTAGGCTTGTCAATTTTTAATCGGTCCCAAATTAAATTGGAAATTGCAATGAGCTCAGCATCAATACCAATATTACTGTACCCAAATGTTTCAACGCTTACCTGATGGAACTGCCTGAATCTCCCTTTTTGTGGCCTCTCATATCGAAACATCGGCCCATAGCACCATAATTTTCTCTGAGCCCCATAAAATAAATTGTTCGTTATGCCTGCCCTAACCATACCAGCCGTAGCCTCGGGTCGCAGAGTAATGCTCTCATCACTTTTATCAAAAAACGTATACATCTCCTTTGAGACGATGTCTGTAGCCCCACCAATTGATCTTGCAAAGAGGTCTGTTTTTTCTAAAATTGGTATCGATATTTCCTCGTAGCCGTAACCTGATAAGGTCTTCTTGACAACATCAAGTAGGCAATTAAATAAAGCCATTTCATGTGGCAAAATATCATTCATACCCTTAATAGAATTTATCTGTTTGCGCATGCTAAAAGAATAAGAAGTAGCTCGCTCCTAAAGCTATTAGAAGAACTGCCCCAATCAATAAATAGAATTGAACCTGTTCTTTAGATTGGCTGGTAATAGATTCTTCATCTGGAGTTTCGATTCTGTTTAAAGGATCACGATAGTAAAGCGCTATAGCCTCATTAGCATCAAGTCCAACAAGCTTACAATATAATCTCAAATATCCCGTGATATAGACTTTTGCCTCAAAGGTATTAAATAGCTCTTTCTCTAAATTATCGACCACTTCAGGAATGAGGTTCATTTTATTTGCAAGCTCCTCTATACTCAATCCTTTTGCATCTCTAGCATTAATGAGCCTTTGCCCTAATGAGAGCAGTACCTCTTTCTTCTCTTTTGTTTTATTTTCCATAGTCATAATTTTTGTTGGCCTAATCGATTCTTAATTCTATCATTGACCTTACCAGCAAGCTGTCCACAGGCCGCATCAATATCATCGCCTCGGGTTTTTCTTATACTTGTAAATATACCCTTGCTTTGAAGCACTTTACAAAATTTATTAATTTGATTCTCATCCGAACACTGATAAGACGATTCTGAAAACGGATTAAAAGGAATCAGGTTAACCTTTGCTGGGAAATTTTTTAACAGAGTCGCAAGCTCATTTGCAGCTGCTAATGAGTCATTGATTTCTTTTAGCATGACATATTCAAAGGTAATGTATCGGGCCTTTGTTTCCTTTGCATAGAAATTACAAGCCTCAAGCAGCTGTTCAATATTGTAAAATTTATTTATTGGGACTAATTCATTTCTTAATTTATCGTTAGCCGCATGTAATGAAATAGCCAGTGAGGCATTAGTCTCTCTAGCAAGCTTATAGATATTTGGAACTACTCCTGAAGTGCTTATGGTTACCCTTCGACGCGAAATACCGTAGAGCAAATCACTCATCAATAGATTGGTAACCTTTACTACCTCAGTCAAGTTCGTGAGTGGTTCGCCCATTCCCATAAAAACAACATTGGATATAGGTTTTAAATTATTGCTGTTTAGATAAGATGAGACCGCAATAAATTGGCCCATAATCTCGTTCGCGTCTAAATTTCTGCTAAACCCTTGGTAACCCGTTGCACAGAAACTGCAATCCATAGCGCATCCTACCTGAGAGGATATGCACAATGTTGCTCTAGTTGCCTCAGGAATATAGACACTCTCAATAAACTGATCGTTGCCAACTGGAAACAGAAATTTCTGAGTCCCGTCAGCAGATGAATGAACAGAAATTGGAACAGGAATATCAATGCAGAATTGATTCGATAGCTTTTCCCTCACCTGCATACTGATATCTGTCATCAGACTGATATCTACGGCTCCTTTTTTATGAAGCCAAGATAGCACCTGTTTACTTCTATAGGATCGCTCGCCTATAGAATAAAAAAAATCATTGAGTTCTTTTTCAGATTTACCGATCAAATTTAGTTTTGACACATTGACCAGCCTATCTCATAAAGATCTGATCCTGACCAAAAAAGAAAGCAATTTCTACTTTTGCTGTTTCTGGTGCATCTGAGCCATGAACTGCATTTTTATCAATGGAGTCAGCAAAATCTGCTCTTATGGTTCCTGGGTCTGCCTCTTTTGGATTAGTGGCGCCCATCAGCTCCCTATTTTTTTGGATAGCATTTTCACCATACAGCGCCTGAACCATAATCGGACCTGATGACATATAAGTTATGAGCTCACCATAGAAGGGTCTTTCCTTATGTACTTCATAAAATTTTCCGGCCTGCTCCTCAGTCAGATGCATCATTTTTGAAGCAACAATCTTAAGACCGGCTTGCTCAAACCTTTTATAAACTTCACCAATGATGTTCTTTTCAACACCATCAGGCTTAATAATCGATAAAGTTAATTCCATAATATCTCCTTCTAGCTAAATTATTCTTCAATTGTGAAGCTCTCTCCGCAGCCACACTCACTGAGAATCTTTGGATTAGAAAATCGAAAAGCCTCTTGAAAGCCTGACTTCACAAAATCAATAGTTGTATTATTCACAACTGCAGAACTTTGACTATCAATATAAAATTTTATGTCATCGATAGTAATCTCTATGTCCTCTTTGAGTTTAGTATTTGCATAATCAATAAAAAAAGAATAACCAGAGCAACCTGTCTTCTTAATACCAAAGCGAATAGCCTCACGGTCAGTATTCGTTTTAAGATATTTTTTTATTCTTGAGCTCGCTGTCTCGGTAAGCTTAATGTCTAGTGAATGCTGCAATTTAGTTCCTCAAAAAAAGCCTCTTTTATTAATATAAACTTTCCAAAAAGCTTTCTTGGTAAATCTATTGATCCTATCTTATTATCCAATGCTTCTGAAGTGATGTTATCTAGGCTTTGACCAAGAAAGCTGTCAATAATAACTCCACATATTGCTATTGTATAGGGGCACCCATATAAATTGAAATTAATTGAATACAATTGTCCGTCCGTAATCGTTAACTGAAATTTAACCCATGTCCTAAGGGATTTATCATATTTTTCGCCAGCCCTTGCATCGGATCTGATTTCGCTCTCATGAACGCATGCAATTTCAAAATAGTGCCTGATTGTTTGGTTAAAATTCATTTGAGAAACCATTCAGGCACACCTGAAGAAATCTTTTTTAACTTAATTGAGCAGTGAATTAATTTTTCTAGCATCTGATCGATATCTTTGATTTTTGTAAAGCGTCCAATGCTAATCCTAATGGTTGAGTAGGCCAACCCATCGCCTAAACCAATTGCCTTTAAAACTCTAGATGGCTCAGTAGTGAGTGAATTGCAGGCGGAACCTACAGAGATAATATAGGGGGTGATCATTTGCTGCAAAGACTGGGCATGGACGCCAGGAATGGTGATACTTATTATGCTTCTCGCTCGATTAGTGTTCTTTGCATTTAATATAAATGCATTGTGTGCAAGGATTTCATTTTCTAGATACTGTTCAGCCTTATGCAGATCGGAATTTTTTTCATAAGAATTTTCAATAATTAAGCTAAGTGACTTAAGGCAGCCGATAATTTGATGGGTCGGCAATGTCCCGGGTCGTCCAAGATGCTCTGATCCAAAAATCAGGCTTGGTAATGATTCATTTTTTTTCTTAAATAAAATACCAATACCTTTAGGTCCATAGAATTTATGCGCTGAAACCGTAATATAATCGGCCAGCTGAAATAGATCATCAAAGCGCGTTTTCCCTAATGTCTGTGAAGCATCAATATGTAGTTTTGCATCATATTTTCTGCATAAAAAAGAAACATCATTTAATTCATTGATTGTTCCAATTTCATTATTTACATGTATGAGTGATACTAATGAAGGTGCTACTTTCAATGATTCCTCTAGTTCATTGAGGTCAATTTCAGCATTTAAGTTATTAGAAATAAAAACCTTATTTAAGGGTATTTGATCTAAAATTTTATAAGTGACGCTGTGCTCTAGGTTTGAAGTAATGATCTTAGATTTTGGGTATTTATTTGAAAATCCCCTTAAAACATAGTTCAGGGATTCGGTTGCTCCAGAGGTAAAAATTATTTCATGCGCATCAAGATCCAATTTATTTTGAATCAGCTGCATTCTCTCATTCAAAGTAGCTTGAACTGCATAAGCCAAGCTATGAGAAGAGGAAAAATTTGCAACTGATTCAGGAGACTCTAAAAATGCAGTCATTTCATCTAATACCAGCGGGTCCATCGGCGTGCTGGCAGCATAGTCAAAATAATATCGATATAACTCGTTCATTTTTTAAAATTCTTTAAAAATCCTCTCATCAAACTTACCTCACTTGAGGTGAAATTAGACTTCGATACGATTTGTCTTATGCGAACACTCAACTTTTTCGGTTGCCCTGGATTAGAAAACTTAACCTCAGTAGCTAATTCTTCAATAAATTCTACCAAACTTTCCTTTTCTCCTGATGTTGCGCTTTCATCCGTTGCAGTTATAGCATGCTTCTGGTCGAACTGGTGCGCCGTATAAAGCTCATAACAAACTATCTGAACAGCCATCGCTAAATTTAAAGAAGAAAATTTTTCTTGAGTGGGAATAATTAATTGCTTATTGCATAAGGCCAACTGACGATTTTCAAGGCCAACGCGTTCATTTCCAAATACGCATGCAATATTAATATTCATGAGAGCAAGCGTATCATTAGCAAATTCTCTTGGGGTAATAGTAGGAAGGGAGAGCTCTCGTGCTCTTGCGCTTGCACCAATCACATATTGACAATCAGCTACAGCATCCTTGAGGGATGAGAATATTTGTGCATTTCTAAGAATGTCATCCGCGCCGGAAGATCGTGCAGTTGCGTCTTCGGAAGGATAGTCTTTAGGGTTCACTAAATAAAGATGATAAAGATCCATATTCTTCATTGCTCTTGCAACCGCACCTATGTTGCCACCATGTGATGTTTGATCTAGGACTATCCTTATGTTTTGCATGTCAAAAATTATACTGTACTCATAATTTAAAAAAACGGATAATCATGCACTATGGAAGGGATGCTAAACATAGCTGTTAAAGCTTGCAGAGAAGCAGCGATTGTAATGTTAAGGTCGTTGCATCGTCTGGATTCTATCAAGGTAAGAGAAAAAGAGCTCAATGACTTTGTCACAAATGTTGATCTTCAGTCAGAAGAGGTAATCACTGATATCATAAGAAAACACTATCCCTCGCATGCAATTTATTCTGAAGAGCTTGGTCATGAGGGAGAGGATGAGACTGTTTGGATTATTGATCCCCTTGATGGGACTAATAATTTTTTGCATGGATTTCCACATTTCTCAATATCAATTGGAATTCAGCATAAGGGTCAAATGCAGCATGGAGTTATCTTTGATCCACTCAGACAAGAGCTCTTTACTGCATCAAGAGGAAATGGCGCAAAACTGAATAACTCAAAAATTCGTGTAAGCAAAACATTAAAGTTAACAAAAGCTCTGATCAATATGGCTGCACACTGTCAGAGAGAGGATGAAACCAATAAATCACAGTTAAAACGCTTAGAGAGCCTGATGACAAATGTTTCAGGTATTAGAATTAGTGGGTCTGCGGCACTTGATCTTGCTTACGTTGCTTGCGGTAGGATCGATGCCTTCTGGGAAAAAGGTCTCAAGCCATGGGATGTTTCGGCAGGCTCACTGCTTATCGAAGAAGCTGGTGGTATGATCTCAGATTTTTCGGGTGGTAATAAATTTTTTGAAGGAGAGGTAATTGCTGGAAACCCTAAAATTCATCTCCAGCTATTAAGCTTAATAAAATAAAAGCTAAGGAAGGTCGTCTATTTCTTCGACTTTTCTCTCCATAAAATCTTCATTAGAGATCCTCAGAGATAGTACCAGTGTACATGCTATAAATATCGACGAGTAAGTTCCGACGAAAATACCTACGATCAGTGCTAGGGCAAAACCAGAAACCGTCTCTCCCCCCAAAAAAAACAAGGCAAGCAATACAAGCAATGTCGTTCCTGAAGTGATAATCGTTCTGCCCAGCATTTGAGTGATTGATTGATTGATAATGGCTAATGGAGCCTCGCCTCGCATGACTCTGAAGTTCTCTCTGATACGATCATAAACGACAATCGTATCATTTAATGAATAGCCAATCGTAGCAAGAACAGCTGCGAGAATCGTTAGATCAAAATTACGTTGAAAAATTGCAAAAAACCCTATCAAAATAATTACATCATGCACCAATGCAGTCAGTGCGCCTAACGCAAACTTCCACTTAAACCTGAATGTGACATAGAAAAATATCATGATCAGGGCAAATAGCATCGCCAGCGATCCTTGTTCAGTGAGGTCTTGGCCTACCTGGGGTCCTACAAATTCAATCCTAAGAAGCTCTGCCGAGGAATCAATGCTTGTGAGCAGAGACAATATCTGATCCCTGACGGCGCCACCATCCATGTTTTCTTGAGGCTCTAACCTTATAAGCACATCATTGGGGGATCCAAAGTTTTGCACCAATGCATTTTGAAATTCATTTTCATTAAGCCGGTCCCTAATATCTTGTAAATTAGATTCCTGCTCAAATTCAGCCTCAATAATAATTCCACCAGTAAAATCTATCCCAAAGTTTAAACCCTTAAAAAAGACCATAAAAAATGAAGTCACAATCAAAATCAAAGATATAGCTACCGCAAGTTTTTGATAAGACATGAAGTTAATGACTTTATTAATATTCATGACTAGACCTTGATTCCTATAGGAAGGCTTTGAAGTCTTACTTTTCTTTCAAAAAATAAATTTACTAGGAGCCTTGAGACCAGAATGGAGGTAAACATCGAAGTCGCGATACCTATAGCGAGAGTAATGGCAAAACCTTTAATAGGACCAGTCCCAAAAGTAAATAGAACTATGGCGGCAATAAATGTTGTAATATTGGCATCAGCAATTGTAGATAATGCCTTCTCGAAGCCCGCCTTAATACTTGCAAGCGGGGTAACGCCATTTCTAAGCTCCTCCCTAATTCTTTCAAAAATAAGTACGTTTGCATCAACTGCCATACCAATGGTCAAAACTATACCAGCTATGCCAGGGAGCGTTAGTGATGCCTGCAAAAAAGAGAGTGTCCCAACAATTAAAACTACATTTGAAATTAGTGCTAAATTTGCAATGATTCCAAAAGCACGATAATACAAAATCATGAATAACATTACAGTAATTAAACCGACAACGACTGCTAACCTTCCACGATCAATATTGTCCTGACCTAAACTTGGTCCGATAGTTCTCTCTTCAACTTTGACTATTGGGGTTGCCAAAGATCCTGATCTTAGTAGAAGCGCTAAATCTTGGCCTTCAAACGGAGTGACTCCAGTTATTTGAAAGCTGTTTGAAAAAACTCCCCTAATGGTAGCCTTATTTATAACTGTCTCTGTCCGATTTGAGATCAATTCAATCGCTCCATTAACCTCAACTAGCTCGGGGCTATCCTCAATAAATAATACCGCCATAGGACGATTCAAATTTGCTTGGGTTGCATCAAGCATCCTTGCTGCACCTTGCGCGTTTAGTCTGATCGATACCGCGGGCTGTCCCTGAGAGTACATGAAGGTAGCATCTGTGAGTTCACTTCCGGATACAATGACCTCTCGTCTTAAAAGTTCTGGAAATCCTGTTCGATCATATCTAAGAATAGAGTTTAAAGGAGGTCGATTAGTTCGATCTGCCTCAAATGGATCATTCTCAAAGTCTACTAATCTAAACTCAATGGTAGCAGTAGACCCTAGAATTCGCTCGGCCTGTGATGGGTCTTGAATGCCTGGTAATTGCACAAGTATTCTGTCTAATCCTTGTCTTTGAACGACAGGCTCTGCAACACCTAATTCATTGACACGATTTCTTAGTGTCAGGATATTTTGTTGCAAGGCGATATTTTGTCTTTGGGTGATTTGTATGTTTGACAAAGCAACATTCAATTGGAATCCTTGGGCTGATTGGGACGCAGTTACATCAAGCAATGGGTCTAGAAGAAAGAGTAATTCTTCTGCTTGAATAATAGCCTCTTCACTGTCAAAGCTAAAAATTATGGCATCTATATTTCTTTGGACATTAACTGGGATACCCTCAGACCTAAATGCCTGACTGATTGAAGCTTGATAGCTATCCAAGTATTGTTGCGTGGCCGATGCGAGATCGACCTGATATAAGAAGTAAACTCCACCTCGAAGATCTAAGCCAAGACTCATGGGTCTGAAGCCTAAATTTTGAATTACTCTTGGCGCTCTTGATGCAAGTGTTAGTGCAACAACATGCTGATTAAGAGATTCACGCAAGAGTGCGCTCGCTGCCTGCTGGTCATCCGTATTGCTCAGTCGGATAATCAATGCGTTTCCTTGAAAATCAATTGTATTAAAATTAATTTCATTTTGGTTTAGTATTTCTTCAGCTTGTTCAATGGTAGCGGCAAGAACTGGTGAACCATCTTCGCGAGTTACCTGCAATGCTGGGTCATCTCCAAAAATATTTGGGAGCGCATATAGAAAACCTATCAACATTACAAATAAGATGAGCAAGGTTTTCCAAAGGGCAATTTTATTCATATAAATTCTATGCTTTTAGATTTTTATAGGTTCCTTTTGGCATTAATCTACCAATCGTTCCTCTTTGCACTTTAATCACTGTTCCTTCAGCAATTTCTAGATGGATCCAATCATCACTGATCGAGTCAATGATACCAATCACCCCGCCCGCAGTAATAATTTCAGCTCCAACCTCAAGGGCATCAACCATTTCCTGATGTTCTTTTTGTTTTTTTTGTTGTGGGCGTATTAGTAGAAAATAAAAGATCGCAAATATGACGATTAAAGGCAGAAAACTTGCAACAACGCTTGGCTGTTCAGGCGCAGCCTGGGCAAAAGCTGGTGGAATCAATACATCTAATATCTTGTCTAAAAACATCGGCATATTATGACACAGCTGCCCCCACATTAAACAGTTTATAGCATGTAATTAGCTAGAAATTCCTGCTTAAATTGTTGAAAATTATTCACTCTTAGCTGCTCACGGGCTGTTTCCATAAGATTTAAATAGAAGTAAAGGTTATGTATCGTATTGAGTCTTAAACCAAGGATTTCCTTACATTTATCTAAGTGATGCAAGTAGGATAGGGAAAATTTTTGACATGTGAGGCATCTACATTTCTCATCGATGGGCTGGTTGCTATTTTTGTATTGGGAATTTCTTATGTTTATGGGTCCATGGTTTGTAAATAATTGTCCGGTCCGAGCGTGTCTGGTTGGTATGACACAATCAAACATATCAATACCTTGTGCAATGCTATTAAGAAGATCCGATGGCGTGCCAACGCCCATTAAATACCTAGGCTTACCAGGTGGTAGATAAGGATTCAAGCCATTTATAATCTTCATCCTGAGCTCCTCTGGCTCTCCAACAGCCAAACCACCGATAGCCAGCCCGTCAAAGTTCATCTCTAATAGGGCTTCTAATGACTTTAATCGGAGATCCGGATACTCACCACCCTGAATAATGCCAAATATTTTTGCATGATCAGAATTTCTATTTTGAAATGTGTGAAAGGATCTTTGTGCCCACCTTATAGATAAATCAGTCGAGCTCTCAAGATAAGCCTTGTTGCATCCATAGGGGGGGCACTCATCAAAAATCATGATGATATCGATACCGCAGTCAACCTGGAAGTTGATTGAAATTTCTGGGGATAAAAATATCTCGGATCCATTAATGGGAGACTTAAACTTTACTCCCTCCTCAGTTATCGTATTTAAACCATCGAGGCTAAATACTTGGTATCCTCCAGAGTCCATTAGGATTGGACCGTCCCAACCGATAAATGGGTGCATGCCGCCTTGCCCTTTAATCAGACTTAAGCCAGGGCGCTCATACATATGATAGGCATTCGTAAGAATGATGTCCGCACCCAAACTCTTAATTTCATCGGGTAGCATTGATTTTACTGAACCGTAGGTGCCTACAGGCATGAAGGCAGGAGTTCTAATGACGCCTCTTTGGCAGACCAATCTTCCTAAACGTGCATGACCCTCTTGATTTAGAATCTCGAACATTTATGACCTCTCTAAAAGCGTTACATCGCCATAACTTAAGAATCTATACCTATTATTTATAGCGGATTGATATATTTTTTTAACTGTCTCAGTACCGATAAATGCAGCTATCATAACCATCAGTGATGATTTAGGTTGATGGAAGTTTGTGATCATGACATCAACCACATTAAATTTAAATCCCGGACAAATATATAAATTTGTATAGCCTTTTTTAGGCTCGAGGTCTTTGCCTTGGTGACACGACTCCAGCGCGCGAGTAGTGGTCGTTCCAACAGCAATCACTCGCCCCCCCCGCTTTTTAGTTTCAATAATTTTATTGCATAAATGCTCTGATACATGAACATACTCCTCATGCATTCTATGATCAGAAATATTTTGAGTCTTTATTGGTGTAAAGGTCCCAAACCCTACATGCAAGGTTAAAAATTCAATATCAATGCCATTATTTTTTATTTTCTCGATCATTGGTTTGTCAAAGTGAAGTCCTGCAGTAGGGGCTGCAATGGCGCCCTCTTCTTTTGCATAGACGGTTTGATAACGACTGCTATCATTTAAATCAGGCTTTCTGGTTATATAGGGTGGTAAAGGAACGGATCCATATTCATTTAGGATCTCAGATATATTAGTATCAAATTCCAGAGTAAATATATTTCCATTCCTTTCAATGACTTTAATGCTTTGCTTATGATCAATATGAAGATTTTCCCCTTCTGAAATATTTTTTGCATTGCCTAATCTCGCTAATGCGATCAATGGGGACATCACCCTCTCAAGCATGATCTCGACGTCTCTGCCTGTAATTCGCTTAGCATAGATCCTGGCATTGATGACTTTAGTATCATTGAGAACGATCAAATCACCTTTATTAACAAAATGATCTAAGTCTTGAAATTTTGCATGAATGATTCTTTTTGAATTAGCGACGAGCAATTTACTGCCTGCCCTGTCGCGTAATGGAATTTGAGCAATAAGGTTCTCGGGAAGATCATAATTAAATTCTTCTAAATCCATAGTAGTGGATTGTAGATTGGATAAAATTTAAATTAAAGTGGAGTTATTGGCCGTAAAGATCAAAATAAACCGTTTGAGACTGATATTCACGTGTTATTCCAATCAATGCAGAACCATCAGATTCAATAGCATTGATAAATTTTTGGGCAAAATCTCTAAGCCCGCTAAAAGATTCGCCCTCGATACTCGTAATGACATCTCCTTCATGAAATAGTTCGCTCCCGTCGAGTGTGTGATCATCATCAAAGACTACGAGCAGACCATGTTCTACCCCAAAATATGGAGCGAGCTGGGAACTCATAGGGACTAGATCATAATGTTCAAATAAATCCCAATAATGATAGCGATCGCGAATACGGGCTCTGTTTCTGTCTCCATCCCTATCCCTTTCTCTTTCTCTATCTCTGCCTTCATCTCTGACGATTGGATCATTTCTTGGTCGATCATGTTGTAATTGCGAGGCAAGTCTTTGCCTAAAGATAAATACATTTTCACCATCTTCATTGTAGTAATCATTCATCTCTTCGATGGAGTCATTGATGCTATCCTCAAGCCAAATAAAGTCATCAAACTCGCCACTAATGATGCCATCTTCCGTGCTGAGGATCATTCGTCTTGCTCCGCCCTCAGGTAATGGAAATCTATTCATAGACTGCATAGGATGCATGGCTACAGATGCAAAATTTAAAGTAGCCGAGAATCCATCTCTCTCTACCGAGAGTGATACCTCATCGCCAGGAGATAATTCTGTCATCAAATCAATAACTTCTGATACATCAGAAATTGATTGTCCATTAAGGTTTGTAATGATGTCGCCAGGCAATACTCCAGCTGACTGTGCTGGGCTACCCGGTGACACCCTCTCTACAATGACATCGCCTCCCTCGTTAGCAACAATAACGCCGATCATTGCTCGAGGAAGAGATCTATCTGACGGCATGGACTGCCTGGCCATCATGCTCAGCTCTGCCAGCCTTCTAGCTGCTGCCTCTAGTTCTGATCTTGCTGTGCTAATCTCCTCCTGAAGGGTTTCGTAATTGAATAAATCTTCTTCAGTTTCTTGGCCAGATAGATTGCCAAGCATTAGCATGCATATTAAAAATAAAATGAGCAAAACTGGATATAAATAAGGCCTCATAGTATCGATATGGATTGTTATCTTGAGGTAACGATGCATTTAAAGCTGTATGAGTCGCAAACTAGACGCATCATTAATCAGTGATACATGAAGCAATGCATCGATCAGGCTATCTCTTTGTATAATTAAATCCTTGTTTTGGCTAAAGGGATCGTCTTGTGAGTCTAAATTTAAGAGCATATCTATGGCAGCAATTTCACGATAAATCAACTCTTGTGTTAATAGCGCATGCATATTGGATGCAGTAGATACATCCCCAATTTGATCTACAGATGAGGCCATAAGATTATTTGACTGAATGATTCCGGTATCAGGAATAAAATTAAATGGCTGAATAAAACATACAAAAACAATTAGCGATAGGGCTAATAGTCTCTTTAAGGGAGGCCATGATGGAGACTTTATGCTTTCATTTTGAATTGATTGTTGAATTAAATCCCAATTTGAGTCATCTGGTTGAAATTTAGGTAAATTCTTTAACGACTTTCTTAATGATTTAATCCTATTGATCTCAAGGAGGTGAATATCGCTCTCATTAATCTCTTGGATGGTTTTAACATCCACCAGATTATCGTCAAGATACTTTAAATAGTTATCGATACTCTTTGACATCATTATTTATAGTTTGATTGGTTTCTAATAATTCTTTAAGTTTTTTATGAGTTCTTGCAAGCTGTGACTTTGAAAAACTTTCTGTCTTTTTCATCATTTTTCCAATTTCGGCATGAGTATAGCCCTCTACATCATGAAGCCAAAGTACTGATCTTGAAACAGGGTTTAAAGTTTCCAGAGCAAACTCAAGCTCATCATTATTGTGCAATTGATGTTCAAAAGATAGATAGGGCCCTTCCTCAATCTCTACATCAGATTTTCTGGCAATCCAAGGAGTTCTTAACATCATCAATGCTCGATTGGTTGCTATGCGTTTAATCCAGGCTCCTAACTGATAGTGCTTGCCTTCAAAAGTACTAAGCTTAGTAAATACATCAATAAATGTTTCCTGAAGAATATCCTCAGCATAGCCAGTATTAAGGAAAATTCTCTTGGCAATTGAGTAAACCATTACTCTGTAAGCATCATAGATTTTTTTTTGAGAGGTAGGACACATTTGCTTTGCGGCTTTAATATCCTCATCAGTTATTTTTAATTTTTCTCTCATCACTTTATTTAAAGATGCATAAACGTAAAAATAAGTTTCAGGGTTACCAAAACTTAATTGTACCTATTTCTAGAATACTATAATCTATATGGCTTGACATGGTCAGCCGGGATGGCGGAATTGGTAGACGCGCCGGATTCAAAATCCGGTACTGGCAACAGTGTGTCGGTTCGACTCCGACTCTCGGCACCACATCAAGGATCAAGAGTTGCCAAGTAGGCAACAATATCGACCATGTCCTCAGTCGTGAGATTTGCGACGACCGGCGACATCAAGGCCCCCATGGCGCCACCTCTAGTCCCAGTTTGGAAATCATACAGCTGTCTAATGCTGTATACGGGCGAGCCTCCTGCAATACCAGGGTAATCTAAAAAACCACCTCGTAAGTCTGCTCCATGGCACGCTGCGCAGGGCAAGGTTTTTCCACCGCCTGTCGTGACTAAATTTCTGCCCCTCTCAATACTTCCAACCGGAGTATAGGCGATAAATCCAGAGTAAGGATGCCTTGTCGTCGCCAATTCTCTGTCTTCTGGCACCTCGATAATCTTATAACCAAGCTCTTCAGTGCCACCATCTGGATGAATAAACCTCATTCTTCCATCACCGATATAAGTTCTTGGTACCGTATCCGTCTCAATGACATCCATGACCCATTTAATTGGCTCGATAGCTGAAAAATATTCTGCGGCCTCAAGAATCTCCTCATCGCTGATGTACTCGGCAAACCTATTCATCCAATAACGATCAGTCCTCTCTCCTGTTCTAAAGTACTCCATCTGTCTTACAAGATAGCTAACAGGATATCCAGCGAGCTGCGAGGACTCTGGATGTCCCATACCAGATGCGAGATGACAAGCTGCGCATGCTCTTACCTCTCTTCCTTTTCCATGAGCAACAATCGCTGGCCAAGGAGCATGATCGTTTGGAAACCAATCAGGTGGGTTCCAGTGATCATCTATTTGATCCTGCGTAAGTTGTAAATCACTACCCGGTACTGATCTTAATTCATTTGGATCAAAATGATGAGCCTCAGGGATTTCCTCTGTAACTGACTGATAAGCCCACTCAGGACCTTGCGCGAACAGGCTTGATGTAAGCAGGAAAAGTGACAATGAAAGTAATCTCATAAATGCTCTCCGATGGATTGATAGTTTCAAAATAGCTTCAAATGCAAAAAAATTCAACTAGGACGGATCCAACTCCGATAGCCTTTGAATAAGCATCTCAGGGCTTAAATAACCGCCAAGCTGAATACCGTTTTCATCAAAAATCGCAGGTGTTCCTCTGATGCCGACTCTCTGGCCTAAATTAAAGTGATCGCTAACAGGTGAACCAAAGCAAGATTGCGCATTAATGGAGCCAGTTGCTTTTGCCTGCGTTATCGCCTCTTGTCGATTCTGTGAACACCATACGCTCTCCGCCTTAGACCATGACTCGGTATTGGGCCCCGTGCGTGGATAAAATAAGTATTCTACCTCTACTCCCAAATCAAGCACCTGATTAATATCTCTATGGAATTGTCTGCAATAACCACAGTCCACATCGGTAAAGACAAAGATTTTATAATTCTTTGTCTCGGGAGAAAAAACAATCGTCTTTTCATGATCAACTGAGTTGATCATATTAATTCGAATCTCCGCGCGCCGGAGGTCAGATAAATTTTCTCTTGAATCAATAGAATACAGATCACCCTGAAGAATATACTTTCCATCCATACTGACATAGGCAATAGATGTATCTAGAGCAACCTCATAAAAACCATCAATTGGAGACTCAAAAACATCACTTGGAAGGACTGCCGGAAAAAGCGCTGCTATCTCCTCTGGTGAGAGCACATCCTGAGCCGAGCTCAAGGATGTTAAAACTAAAAAGAAAACAAAACCGAATATTTTCATACAATTATTATAACTCGATAGTATCAATTTATTCATCCTCTTGGGTGATGCTTGCTATGTGCCGCCTTCATTCGTTCTCTGGCAACATGGGTATAAATTTGCGTCGTTGCGACATCGCTATGTCCTAATAGCATTTGAACGACCCTTAGATCCGCACCATGATTGATCAAGTGCGTGGCAAAAGCATGTCTCACGGTATGTGGTGATATGGGTTTAGTAATACCAACTTGTCGCGCGTATCGCTTTATCAGCTGCCAGAAACCCTGTCTGGACATATACACTGCCTTCTGGCTTGGAAATAAATAATCAGATAATTTTTCTTTGACCAAGATGGGGCGATGATGCAGAACATAATCTTCAAGCACATCTAAAGCTATCTCCCCAATAGGGACAATCCTCTCTTTATTACCTTTTCCCATCAATCTAATCAGGCCTTGCTCGAAATTGACCTGATTTAATTTCAGTGAGACAAGCTCTGAAGTTCTAATTCCCGTTGCATACATTAGTTCAAGCATCGCTTTATCTCGCATGCCAATAAGCTTCTTTCCATCAGGTGCTGCCAATAATTTTATGACCTCATCCTCAGTCAGGGTCTTTGGCAAAGACTTTCCAATTTTTGGTAAATTGATTTGGGATGTTGGGTTTATCTTAATGAAATTATGCTGCATCAAATATGCATAAAATTTTCTTAGGGTGCTAAGTTTTCTGGCTTGAGTTCTAGCTGTAATCCCATTAAGCACGCATTGACCGATGTATTGCTTTATGAGACTTTCATCAACATCTTGGATATTTTTTTTATTTGTCTTTATATAGTTATCAAAATGACTCAGATCATTGCTGTATGATTTGATGGTATTGTCAGCCAAGCCCAGTTCAGACCAAACATAATCAATAAATTGCTCAATTAATGTTATATTTTTATTCAAGTTAGGTAACCTTCTATTAAATATAAATGCCTATTAAGCTTACTACTATTATGATAACGCGATTTATATTTAACCTAATTTATTGTTGTTGGTGTTACTTAGCATTTATTATTGTCATCATTCCAGGATATTTGCTCGTAACGCTTTCCCCAAAGCTTTCATACAGGCAGGCATTTTGTAAAATGACCGCTCAAGCATTACTCCTACTGATGGGCCAAAAGATAACCAATGCCTCTGATAATTTAATTCCTAGGAATGCTCTAATTCTCATCAATCATACAAGTTATATTGATGCAGTTATCATGCGAGCTTCACTGCCTAAGGACACCTCTTTCTTGATAAAAGATGAGGTCAAAACAGTGCCATTCGTTGGATTATTTCTTATGAGAATTGATTCAATTTTTGTTAAAAGAAAATCTAGGAGCTCGAGAGCAGATTCACTGCTAGCCATTAGAACTAAGCTAAAAAATGGAGGAAGGGTTGCACTTTTTCCTGAAGGGACTTTTTCGAAAAATCCTGGAATCAAAAAGTTTCATCTAAGTAGCATTTCTGTTGCCCATGAGGAGAAGGTTCCCATCGTATCAATGGCCATCAGTGGTGCGAGAAAAATGCTGACTTCAGGTTCCTGGTTTTTAAAATACTCAAGACTATCTTTAACGTTTGACCAGTTAATCCGACCTGAAGAATTTGAAGAGCCTTTAGTCATGGCTGAAAATATAAGAAATAATTTCTCTAAAATTACTGGTGAAGAGCTTTTGAATGGATAGAGTGCCCTTATGGAAGCCTAGTAGCAAAAGCTTCATTGAGTCCCACCTCGCAAAATTTATGCAGACTCAAAACTTTGACCCTGACTCTCATACGTATGAGCTTTTTTGGAAATGGTCTGTAAATCATCCTGAAAAATTTTGGCATGCCTTCGCTGAGTATTCAAAGATAGATTTTAAAAAGGAGTCCTCGAGAATCTTCGTGGAAAATGATCATTTCACTAGCTCAGAGTGGTTTCCAGATCATCAGTTAAGTTTTTCTGAGAATTTACTTCTCAACCAATCAAACCCAGTAGCAATTATTTACGTTGATGAGAGTGGCGTAAGGAAAACCATTGATAGAACTGAATTGATTCAAAAAGTAAAAAGTACTGCAGGTTTTCTTAGATCGATCGGTCTGAGATCAGGGGATCGCGTAGCGGGATATCTTTCAAATACACCTGAGGCTGTCATTGCAATGCTGGCAAGCAACATGATTGGATGCATTTGGACTGCCTGCTCACCAGATTTCGGGGCAACTGCTTTTATCGAGAGAATCGGTCAAGTCACGCCAAAAGTTCTTTTTGCGCATACTCAATATTCATTTAAGGGAGAGAAATTTAATAGGGTTAGAGAAATTGAGTCAATCCTAAATGATATTGATTCATTGGAGCATCTTATTTTGATAGGCGATCACAAAGTAGGCTCTAAAAATCAAGTAGTGGCGACTCGCATGCAAGATTTGTACTCACACAATGAGGAGGATGAATTTCTATCACTTCCTTTTAATCATCCTCTCTATATTTTGTATTCATCCGGTACTACCGGCAGGCCAAAAGCTATAGTTCATGGTCAGGGCGGAACGCTCATTCAGCACAAAAAAGAACACTTGCTGCATTGTAATATTCAAGATTTTGATAGAGTTTTCTATTACTCGACATGTAGCTGGATGATGTGGCATTGGCTAGTATCAAGCCTAGCATCCAATGCAACAATAATCTTATGGGAGGGATCTCCATTCTACCCAGATAGTTCAAGGCTATGGAAACTTGCTGAAGACGAGGCTATTAATGTATTTGGCACCAGTGCAGCCTATATAAACCATTGCAAAAATACTGAAGTCAATCCGATCAAAGACTTCAATTTCGATCAGATGAGAGTAATCTTATCGACTGGATCGCCATTGAGCGAAGATAACTTTAAATATGTATATGAACATGTTAAGGAAGATGTTCAATTATCTTCTATAGCAGGGGGTACCGATCTAATATCATGTTTTGTACTCGGTAACCCCTTAAAGCCAGTTTATGCAGGTGAAATCCAGTCTATTGGACTTGGGATGGATGTTGATGTTTTTGATGAAGCTGGCAATTCAATTATAAAAAGCAAGGGGGAGTTAGTCTGCAAGCAATCTTTTCCATCAAAACCTATTTATTTTTGGAATGACATGGAGAGTGAGAAATATAAAAAAGCCTATTTTGAAACATATCCAGATATATGGAGGCATGGAGATTTTGCTGAAAGGACAATTGATGGATCCATTATTCTTTACGGTCGTTCAGATGCCGTTCTAAATAGGGCTGGTATTCGTATCGGAACAAATGAGATATATCAGGTCACCAATGCCATTTCAGGAATTAAAGAAAGTTTAGCCGTCATGCTAAGTAATCATGACAAAGATCAAATTCTTCTCTTTATTGTTCTTAATGAAGGCATTCAAATGAATCAGTTATTGCATGAAAAAATAAATTCTACCCTTAGGAAATATGCTTCTCCGCATCATATTCCTAATCAAATACATATGGTTTCAGATTTACCTAGAACTGCTAATGGTAAAATTATGGAGCTAGCGGTTAAGGAGATTCTTGAAACTGGAAAAATTAACAACATTGAGTCAGTAAGCAATAAAGACTCTCTGGATTTTTTCTTCGAATTTAGAAAGAGCTATGATTTTTGAAAAATACCAGAACTTAATAAAAAATGGTGAAATCGTCGCTGATACCTATCAAGAAAAAGCGGCAAAGCAATTACAAAGTCTGGAAATTGAGCTTCTCAACTTTGACAAATTGAAAAACTCACTTTTCACTAAAATCCTACTTAAAAAACAAAATAAGCCACCTGGCTTGTACCTCTATGGTCCTGTTGGGAGAGGCAAAACCTTCTTGATGGATCTCTTTTTTGATAATACCAATATCAAAGCAAAAGAAAGAATGCACTTCTATAGATTTATGAAGCTAATTCACGAAAATTTAAATAAACAAAAAGATCGGGAGGATCCGATTAATCTCGTCGCTAAAGACTTATCTTCACAAATTGATCTTTTATGCCTTGACGAACTTATCGTTGAGGATATTGGTGACGCAATGATTCTAGGTTCGTTATTTAAATCGCTGACACTCAATGGAACAGTCATTGTCACGACCTCTAACTCTCATCCAAGCGATCTTTATAAAAATGGCTTGCAGAGAGATAGATTCTTACCTGCCATTAAATTTATCCAAGAGCATATGAAGGTTTTCAATTTAATCGGCGATGAGGATTATAGACTTTCTGCAATTCAAGACTCTAAAACATTTTTATTGCTCTCTCCAAAAGAGGACCATGACTTTACAAGTCATTTTAGTAAGTTAACAAAAAATAAAATTATTGTGGGTTCATCCATCCCTGTTTTAGGAAGAGAGATAAATTA
The DNA here is from genome assembly GCA_030834065.1 of Gammaproteobacteria bacterium. Taxonomy (GTDB): domain Bacteria; phylum Pseudomonadota; class Gammaproteobacteria; order Steroidobacterales; family Rariloculaceae; genus JAURFX01. Next base: position 31,544 of record JAURFX010000001.1, on the reverse strand, counting down.
TCGGATGCGCTCACAAGGATATATATGGTTTGATTTTGATGAAATATGTTCTGGACCAAGAAGTCAAAACGACTATATCGAAATATCTAGCCGATTTCATACGGTATTCATAAGTGGAATTCATCAATTAGATAAAGTATATGAAAATGAAGCAAGAAGATTTATGTCTCTCATTGACGAATTCTATGATAGGCATGTCAATTTATTTATTATGAGCGAAGTACCTCTTAATCAAATATATAATGGGACTAAATTGATTAATGTTTTTCAAAGAACAGTTAGCCGAATCGAGGAAATGCAAAGTACTGAGTACCTATCTTTACCTCACTTGGCCTAATCATGGAGTAGATATGAAATTAGTAATGGTCAGACATGGGCAAAGTCTATGGAATAAAGAAAATTTATTTACCGGTTGGGCAGACATCGATTTAACTGAACAAGGAAAAATTGAGGCCATTGAGGCAGGAAAATTATTAGCTGACTATAACTTTGATCGAATTTTTTGCTCTGAACTAACGCGAGCTAAAGAGACACTTAAAGGGATACTGGCTGGCAAAACAACAAACGCTCACATCACATATGACTGGCATCTTAATGAGAGACACTATGGCGCTCTGGAGGGTCTGAATAAAAAAGATACCGCTGAAAAGTATGGCGAAGAGCAAGTCAAAATATGGCGAAGAAGTTTTGATATCCCCCCTCCTCCCTTAGACGACAATGACCAAAGATTTATTGCGCATCAGAAAAAATATCCCAACCTAAGCCTGACGGAGCTACCAAAATCGGAATCGCTTAAAGACACCTTAGCAAGAGTACAGCCGTATTGGGAAAATAAAATTAAACCTCATTTGGCGCGAGAAAATATTTTAATTGTCGCTCATGGAAATAGCCTAAGGGCACTTATTAAAATTCTCGAAGAGATTGATGATCAGAAAATTTTAGAGGTTAATATTCCCACAGGTGCACCGCGTGAGTATGTTTTTACTAAAAATTTGAGCTTGGAAAAATTTGGTTACCTAGGAAATCAAGATGACATTGCAAAAAGGGCTAAGGAGGTTGCGAATCAAGCAAAATAAATTTTATGCTGTTGCCTTTTGAAAAAATCATACCTTCAGTAAATCCTGAGAATAACTTTATTGCACCCTCTTCAGTATTAATTGGAAAAGTCACACTTCATGCCAATGCAAGCATCTGGTTTAATACTGTGCTTAGAGCGGATAATGATGAGATTGTGATTGGTGAAAATTCAAATATTCAAGATGGGAGTGTGCTGCATGTTGACAAAGGAAGTCCTGTTAAAATTGGGACAAATGTTACCGTTGGTCATGCTGCTATAGTGCATGCCTGCTCAATCGGGGATTATTGTTTAATTGGGATGGGGAGCACCATTCTGAGCAGGGCTAATATAGGTATTGAATCAATCGTAGGAGCCGGGGCCTTAGTCACAGAGGATAAATCTTTTCCACCAAGATCATTAATTTTAGGCGCACCAGCTAAACTTATTCGTGAAGTGACAGAGGAAGAAATCAATGCCATTCGATTAAATGCCCTACACTACGTAAATTTATCAAAAAAATATATTAAGGATCTCGAATCAAGTTTATCAAACTAGAGGTATCCCATCGAGGATGGCCTTTTTGAATAAGTCTTTCATAAAGCTTTTGCACTAAACCCAATACCGGTAAGGAAATATTATTTCTTTTGGCTACATCAATGCATAAAAGCAAATCTTTATTCATGAGCTCATTGGCGAATCCAAAATCGAACTCATCTTGAAGCATGGTATGAGCACGATTATCCATCTGCCAGGATTGTGCAGCTCCTTGAGAAATAGCCTCAACTACTCTACCAATATCGATACCAGATTTCTTTCCGAATGCGAGCGCCTCAGATAAGCCCTGAATAAGACCAGCGAGTGCTATTTGATTTACCATTTTTGCCAATTGCCCGTGACCCCCCTCGCCAACTAGAACATGTCGCTTACTGTAGCAATCAAGAATTGGCTTAGCTTTGTTGTAAATCTGCTGGTCGCCACCTACCATGACAGTTAATTGCCCATTAACCGCGCCAGATTCACCACCAGAAACAGGCGCATCTAAAAAACCAATTTGATTTTTCTCTGCAAGCAGATGTAATTCCCTCGCAATCGTCTCGGAGGCAGTAGTATGATCAATTAGCAATGCACCGTTTTTCATAGTTGATAATACCTTGGACTCTATCAGTAAGGCTCTAAGGGACTCATCGTCTCTCAAGCATGTCACAACTGCATCACATGTTTTAAACAATAAAGCAAAATCCTCAGCTATTGCTCCTTGATATTGCTTTATCCACTTATCTGCTTTGACCTTATCTCTATTGAAAACAGCGCAATCAAATTCTTTGCTTAACCAACCAGCCATAGGAAAACCCATAACGCCTAGTCCAATAAATCCAACCTTTTTTATTTCAGTCATATAGCCAAATTATAGTTAGACTTAAAATCATTGTATTCTGATTCTATAGATTCTACATTTTTTTGGTCATGGATCACTCTCCATAGATTATTTCTTAAAAAAATAAATGCTAGCCATAATTCTAAATTCTTAAAATCATAGTCAGGATGCAATGTAAAAAAGTAATTCTTCATAAGTGAAAAAAGAGGATCTTGAATTTGATCCTCAACAATTAAATTTGCGAAATCTACTTCTGGGGGAGCATAGGACGCATACTCAAGATCAAGCAAATAACATCTTTCATTCTTCAAAACCGAATTGATAGAAGAAAAATCTCCATGCACGGGGACCAAAGTTGTCGTTTTTTCAATTAATTGCCTAGCAATTAAGTTCATTTCATCGATGATGCTCATCAGTACATCTTTGTCAGAGCTTTTCAGCTGAGAAACATAATGTACGACTATATTTAATAAATTTATATTTTTTAATTTAGTCTTGATGGGCATACGATGCAAATGGCTCACCTTTTCTAATAGTAAGGTATATTCTTTCATGCCTTTAATTTCAGCAACGCTTTCAATCCATTCCTGAACAATAATTCTATTTTCAGCATCAATCATGATCAGTTTTGGAGTAAGCTCATGATGTGATAACTCTGTTAAAAGTAACTTCTGTAATTTAAAGGGAAGACAAAACATTTCTTCTTTTTTAGAAAACTGTTTCACAAAAAAGATATTTTTTTCTGATTTTGCCTTGTAGCTACATGCCCTAAAGCTTGATGATAGCAACTGGTAAGAATACTTCTCATTTGGGATAGCATAGCCTGAGTATTGATTCAATTGGTGGTCCATAATTGAAGAAATAGAACTGCTTTTCATATCACTTTTAAATTTTTATGCCACTTTAACAAGCCTATCACTGACATAAAAAAGTAAATGACATACATCAAGCTCGAAACAAAAAGTCCCTGCGAAACAAGTAAATAAATAGTTAAAAGATCAACAATGATCCAAAAAAACCAATTTTCAATTTTCTTTTCTGAAGCTAGGTATGTCGCTGTGATTGCCAGTATCGAAATAAACAGATCGATGGGAATAAGAGCGATGCTGAGATCCCTGATCAAGCTATAGATTATAAAAAATAAGGATGCAGCAAAGAGAAAATAGAAAATTGATTTCAGTATGCCAATTCTGGTGATAGGTAATGGATTGCTTTGAGATCCCCAATTTAACCATCCGTATACCGCGACAAAACAATAGAATAACTGCAGAAGCGCCTGCATATATATCTCAGACTGATAAAAAATAAATAAAAAGATGAAGGAACTAAAGAATCCAAAAATCCAGCAGATCCTATTCTCTAAGATTGCGAGCAAGACGTATGCAAAACCAAAAAGTACTGCAAATATCTGGATTAATACCTCCATGCTAATGATTTCATTGGAATAAGTAGTCTAAAGTAATGCCTGCCTGAACTGGATCACCGGATCGGATAAATAAATTAGGGAGATATAAAGGGTCATTGGGATCATTACTAAAATAAAATCCTCGAATTGGATAATCCTGATTAAGGATATTTTTTGTCCAAAATGTAATTTGCGTACGCTCTAATGAATACACTACGGCGATATCAACTAAACTATAAGCGGTTGCTTGTTGATCATGGCTCTCATCAAAAAAATAACCATCTTGTTTAAAGAATGATCCTTGTATTTGAAGGTTGGCATTTAATTGATAGTTAAGGAGTGCGCTCCATTGAAAGCTTGGAGCATAAGCCTGCTCCCTACCCCTCAAGTTTAAAGGGATCTCAGGTGTGTCCGCAAATACTGCATCTAAAAATCCTGCGCTTAATCGAGCATGCAAGCGCTCAGAAAAAAATATGCCTACTTCGGCTTCTATGCCCTTATTCTCTCCAGCATCAAAATTTTTTGTAAGGTATATAAAACTTAAGGGATCCTGAGGATCCAACTGCATTGAGGTACTTATCTGTTGATTATTGCGTGAAGAAAAAAATATTTGGCTTTTTAATCTGACCGCCCCATCGAGAAGCTCGCTGTTTACGCCAAGCTCATAGCTCATTAAATTCTCACTGTCATAGAATCGAAATTCATTTGGCACAACAGTTCCAATATTTATTCCTCCAAATTTATACCCTTGGCTTGCAGTAAATATAATTTGGGTCAAGTCAGATAGTTGGTAGACACCCCCAAGCGTAAAAGCCTGGTTAATATAATCCGGCGAGGAATAGTCTAAATCACCATCCAAGTAATCAAAAAGGTGCTCCTCAGTTCTTAGCCCAATATTGAATGTGAGTTGATCGCTTAGAAAATATTTAAAGTCTCCATACAGAGCGAGATAGCTTCCATTAAAGACTGAATCAGAATCTCGGTAGACAAAACCATTATAGATTTCGTCAATCATATTTTCTTCATCAACTTTTTTTAGGTACAAACCCCCAATCAGACTGTAATTATCTTCAGGGCTATTTGTTGAAATACTCCAATCAAATGTTCTTTGCTTTCTTACTCTTTGCGTCTCAGAGGTAAAGTCATATAACACGCCCCAATAATCATTATTTCCCCAATCACCATCATAAGCGATAAACATATTTGAATTCGACTGGCTCATAACCAACCTTGAGCTCAATTTATCAAACTGATGATGATAATTTAATGAAAAAGCATTAAGGTTTTGCTTATCTTTGCCAAGATAATCTGAATAAGTTTTTCTAGTATTATCATTAGTCCAAGCATCATAGCCATTATTAAAATCAGCGACTAATAAATTAAGGTTTAGTTCACTCCTGGACGTAAGATTAATTCGCGAATTTAATCGATGAATGAGCTCATTGCGATGGTTGGTATCATAAGCTTTGTAGAATTCATTCTCCATGAATCCATTTTGTCCCATTTTTTGCACCATGTACCTCGCACTCACGGTATTCGATAGGGGTAATGAAAAATTAAACCCGTAAGCTTTAAGGTCATCCGAGCCAAATTGAAAATTCGTATCAATGGATAATTCATCTTTAGGGTCTTCGCTCTTTAGGTATACCAATCCGGCAAGTGCATTTGAGCCATTGATTGTGCCCTGAGGCCCCCTCAAAACTTCAACTTGGGAAATACCATATAAATTTGAAGCCATTGCAATGCCTGTTAAATCAATATCATCTATGATAAAGCCAACAGAAGCATTAGGAGCACCTTGATATTGCTCGCGCTCACCAATGCCTCTAATTTGAAAATATCGTGTTCTTGATCCCTCACCAGACCAATTTAAATTAGGAATAAACTTGGAAATATCCTGAATACTAAAAACAGAAAAGGCCTCGTATTGATCCCTTAATAAAACTGTCGTACTAATTAAGTCCTCTGATAGACTATTATCTAAACTTGCGTATACGGTAATTTCCTCAATTATATCCATATCATCTTGAGTCCAAGCCAAGCTTATGAGAAAGAATAAAAAGAGTAAGAATTTAAATTTCAATGAAGCCTCCTTCTAATTCTGAGGCCTCAAGCTCTGTCCCTTCGCCGTCATTAAACGTATCAGGTTCAAAGGGTTGAATAATTCTCTCAGGCTAATTGCCACCCCTCAGATTTCAATATTTTATCAAACTATTTTTCTAAAAACCTAGGAATCAGGTCAGCAAGGTTACAAGGCTTCGTATTGCTATTGAGCTGGGGTTCTATAATTTCATTCCAAGCAAGTTGACAGGCATTAGTTGACCCAGGCAAGCAAAAGATAATTGTCCCATTGGCAACACCTGCAAAGCATCTTGATTGTAAAGTTGAAGTCTTAATTTCTGTAACCGACAAATACCTAAAGTATTCCGCAAAACCATCAATAACTTTATCAAGGAGTGGCAGTGCAGCCTCTGGGGTACCATCCCTTCCAGTTAAACCAGTACCACCGGTTGAAATAATTACGTCTATATTTTGATCATATATCCAACTAGAAAGACATGCACGAATGGCATACTTATCATCCGCAACCAGTCCACGATCAATGACTTGATGTTGAGATTTTTCAATAGCCTCTACTAGCCAAGACCCGCTGGTATCATTTTCAACAGTTCTTGAATCAGAGACAGTAAGAACAGCAATGTTAAGACCAATTTGTGAGCTCATCCATAAAGTATATTTTATTGGTGTATCAAGTTACAACGAAATCTAGAAAATGAATCATTCAATTCATGCTAAACTTTTTTTCGATGGCGCAATCGATTACTTCTCCTCTTAAAATTTCTATCTTTAGAAATATATGGATTGCCAATATAGTTTCAAACATTGGTACCTGGATGCATGAGGTGGGCGCCGGTTGGCTAATGGCTACTATGTCTAGCGACCCTCTTCTTGTCTCTCTTGTACAAACTGCTTTATTCTTACCTAGTTTTTTCTTAATACTCCCCGCAGGCGCACTTGCTGATCTGGTTGATCGTAGAAAATTATTAATTTTTGCTATTGCCTGGATGCTAATTATTGCTTGTTTTTGTGCATTTTTTGCATTTACAGCTCTAGTCACACCAAGAACCTTACTCACCCTCACTTTTTGTCTTGGAATTGGATCTGCCATCTATCTTCCCGTTATGGCCTCAATTATGCCTGATATAGTACCCAAGGAGTATCTTGTAAATGCATTAACTCTCAATAGCATATCTGCGAATATTACAAGAACTGTAGGTCCGGTTATTGCTGGCTATTTAATTGCATTATCAGGGCCATGGGTGGTTTTTAGTGCGAATGCAATTAGTTTTTTAATCATTTTATTTGTCATTTTTAGCTACAAACATAAGCAGCCGAGGAGTAGCTTACCAAGTGAAAGGTTTTTTGGAGCAATTAGAAATGGCTTTGCTTATGTCAAACAAACCCCTGAAATCAAATCAATTCTCTTCATTGCAGGTAGTTTCTTCTTATCGCTAAGCTCTATTTTTTCATTCATGCCACTTATCATTAGACAGGAAATGGGCTTAGGGCCAGAGTCTTATGGCTTGGTTGTCACCAGCATGGGTTTGGGCGCAGTGATAACAGGTATTTTTTTACCTCGAATTAGAGAGCGCTATGAACCAAGAAGTATTGCAAGTATCTCATTTCTTATTGGATTGCTCTGTATTATATCGGTCAACTATACAAGAATATTTCCATTGCTGTTAGCGAGCATGGCCCTGGTGGGTATAGCATGGATTAGTATGATCTCGACCATGCAAGTAGTACTACAACTTGCATTAACAAGCTGGATTCGGGCAAGAGGATTATCAATGTTCTATGCAACGTTCATGGGATCCATGGCTTTAGGGGGTATTGGTTGGGGATTGATAGCAAACAATAGCTCGATTACAACCGCATTAAATATTGCGCTCGTCTTCGGTATTTTTAGTCTGTTTATTTTTAGAAAAAGAACCTTGCCTCAACCATTAAATTCCTCAGATACCGATATACAAGATGCAGACCATCTATCTTTGCTTCCTCATAGCTCCTCGGAGCAAGTCATGATAAATGTCGAGTATATGATCAAGGAAGAGGATGTCACTCAATTTGAAAAATTAATGCGTGATGTAAGAAGATTAAGGTTAAGAAATGGTTCGATCGCTTGGGGCTTGTATAAAGATCTCGAAGTGGAGCATCGATACGTAGAGCACTTTATTGATGAAAGTTGGGTTGAACATTTAAGAAGACATCAAAGACAATCTGTCGATAGAAATGATCCTCTCATCAAGGTATATGAGCTTCATATGAAGGATGAGAAGCCTAGAGTGTCTCACTATCTCTCTCGAAGCGCACCGAGAAGAATAAAAAAATGGAGGGAATTAATTGATTAAACGTCATGGGCTTTCTGCTGTAATACTCGCGGCTGGAGCATCCAGAAGGCTCGGCTTTCCAAAGCAGCTGATCAAATATAAAGCTAAGTCACTCATACTAAGAAAAATTGATCTTCTACACCAATTAAATATAAAAGATGTATACGTAGTTTTAGGTGCCCATCATTTACGCATTAGGAATAATTTAAAAATATCAAAAAATGTAAAAATTATATTAAATAAAAATTGGAGCTCTGGGCTCTCAAGTTCATTACGCTGCATTCTAAATTTAAAGAAAAAAAGTAATGATCTAATTTTATTAATGCTAGTGGATCAAGTTTTATTAAATAGATTTGATATAGAAAAACTAATATCAACCTCACAAAAAAATAACAGTCATCAGGCAGCTACAAAATATCCAGATGGCTTGGGAACACCGGCTATTGTCAATTATGCTTTTAAGAAATATTTGAAGAGTCAGCGAGGCGATACCGGCGCAAAAATCATATTTTCGAACATTCAATCTATTAGATCTGTTCAATTAAAAAACGCTCTCTTCGATATAGATACGAAGAAAGATCTAGCTCGCCTGACTAACTAATCTTTGTTTTACAATTAACCCAGTCACTGGTTCCGTCTGAATAATATTCTTTCTTCCAAATAGTAAGTCTGGTCTTGAGTTCTTCAATAATAAATCTATTGGCTTGATAGCAAGCGTCTCTATGAGAGGCAAGACAGCCAATCCATACTGCAATATCACCAATTTCAAGTTTACCCGTTCGATGAACCGCATAACATCCGAGAATATCAAAACTTTCTCTCGCTTCCTCTAATATTTTTTTTCCTTCGGATTCAGCGATCTTCTGGTGTGCTTCGTATTCTAAGTAAGCAACATCCCTTCCCTCATGATGATTACGAACAATTCCTTCAAAGGTAATAAAAGCACCTGCCCTAGGATTTGAAAATTGATCCAGGAGATCAATTCTACTGATTCTATTGTCTTGCAATTGAAACATTAGCCTCCAGCTACAGGAGGGAATAATAAAATATCATCTCCATCACTAAGCTTAAAATCCCAGTCTACTAAATTATCATTCACAGCTACTTTACAGCCAGATTGCTTTTCTAAAAAAGCATGCACTATCGAAAGTTGATTAAAAAGATCAGAGCAACTCAACCCATGAAATTCAATTTCTTCGCTCTGCAGTCCTGCTTTTTCTCTAAAAACTGCAAAATAAGTGACTTTAATCTTCATCTGAGCCTTTAAATTCGCTTTTGCCACCTGACTTAGCAATCAATTTTATTTCTTGGATTTTGATGTGATGAGATAAGGCCTTGCACATATCATAAATGGTTAAAGCAGCAATGCTGGCACCCGTTAATGCTTCCATTTCTACTCCCGTTTTACCAGTGGTCACCGCTGTGCATATAATTTCCAATGTATTATCACCTGACCAATCTACCTCAACCGAACAATTTTCAAGATTTATTTGATGACAAAAAGGAATAAGATCTGAGGTTTTTTTCGCTCCCATTGTTCCAGCTATAATTGCAGTATCAATGACAGGCCCCTTCTTGGTTTTAAAATCTTTTTCATTAAAAAGATTAGCCACTTCAGTAGGAAGAATAATGATTGCAGATGCTCGAGCCATTCTCTCTGTAGAGTCTTTACTTCCAACATTCACCATTTGTGGTCTATTTTTTTTATCTAAGTGTGAAAGCATTATCCCCCCATATGAAACATTTCAACTTTTTCAGTAGGAAACTTAATTTTTATATCTCTTGTCTCACTATACCTGTCATTTCGTGCTTTCCATAAGGATGAAATATGATTAATGAGCTCCTTTTCATCAACATCACTCTTAATCAAGCCTGCCAAATTATGCCCCCGATTAGCAAATAAACAAGTATAGAACTTTCCATCAGCAGTAATTCTTGCTCTGTGACAATCACCACAAAATGGATTTGAAATTGAGGATATGAATCCAATTTCCATATTTATATCCTCGATCAGATACCTCGAAGCAACTTCCCCTACATAATTACTTTCAAGGGGTTTGGCTTGCCACTCCTTGTTAATAGTATCAAGAATAATTTTTGATGTAACAACCTCTGAGTGATTCCACTGATTAAGATTACCCACATCCATATATTCAATAAACCTAAGGATTACAGGTGCCCCCTTAAAACAATCAATAAAATTTAAGACTTCCATATCATTAATATTTTTTTTAATAACTACGTTTAGCTTAATTGGTGCAAAGCCATGATCAATGGCATCATAGACTCCCTCAAGAACTTTAGTAAGATCACCTTTACCACCAGACATATATTTAAATGTATCTTCATTGATACTATCTAGACTGACCGTAATCCTATCTAGTCCAGATAACTTAAGCTTATCCAGAGACCTAGATAGATACATACCATTTGTAGTTAATGCAATATCCTCAATACCATCAATTGACTTAAGTTTTTGGATAATCTCAAAGACATCCTTTCTAAGTAGTGGCTCGCCACCGGTAATTCTAAATTTTCTTACACCCAGACTATTAAATGCACGTCCAAGCTTGAGTATTTGATCTGGGGTAAGCCATTGATCTTTTTTAATAAACTCAAATTGATCTCCATAAATTTCTTCGGGCATACAATAAGGGCATCTAAAATTACATCTATCAATAACTGAGATTCTAAGATCTCTAATAGGTCTTTTTAATTGATCCGTTACACCTTCTCTTTGCATTAATTTTTATTTAATTTTTCCCAGGTATCTCTCAATGTTGATGTCCTGAAAAAAAGCAAATCCCCTGAAGATTTCTTATTGGTCTTTTTAATAAAATAACCCATCCGCTCAAACTGAAAAACTGAATCTGTAGGTGCCTCATCTAAACTATTTTCTAATTTAGCATTATGGATTATTACTAGCGACGTAGGATTAATCGTATCCTGATCAACTTCGTTCGAGCTAAGTTGAGGTTCCTTGAAAAGCCTATCATACAGATGTATTTCAGCATTCGCTGCATTGTTTGCATCTACCCAATGAATGGTACCCTTGACTTTTTTCCCCGAGGAATCGCTACCGCTTTTTGTCATTGGATCAAAAGTGCAGCGCAACTCAATAACATTTCCTTGGTCATCCTTAATGGCTTTATGACAATGGATAATGTATGCCGACCTTAATCTCACCTCTTTATCAACTGATAGCCTAAAGAATTTCTTGGGGGGGTCCTCCATAAAATCTGACCTCTCAATATATATCTCTCTTGAAAAACTTATTTGTCGCTTGCCCAATGAATCATCTTGAGGATGGTTGGAAGTTTCTAATAGCTCAACACTATCCTCAGGATAATTCTCAATAATAATTTTTAATGGATCTATCACTGCCATCCTTCTCTCACACTTTTCATTTAAGTCATCACGAATACAACTCTCTAAAAGAGAAATCTCCACAGTATGGAATTTTTTAGTGACCCCGGTTTTCTTGATAAATCTCTTAATACTTTCAGGAAAATATCCACGATTTCTAAGGGCTGAGAGTGTTGGCATTCTAGGATCATCCCACCCTTTAACATAATTCTCTTCAATAAGTTGTCTCAATTTCCTTTTACTCATCGCCGTATATTCCAAGTTGAGCCTTGAAAACTCTATCTGTCTTGGCTTATTGATGACTGAGCAATTATTTACGAACCAATCATATAGTGGGCGGTGATCTTCGAATTCCAATGAGCACAAGGAGTGTGTGGTTCCTTCAATCGCATCAGAGAGTGAATGTGCAAAATCATACATTGGATAGATGCACCATTTGGATCCTGTCTGTTGATGATCCATATGTTTAATCCTATATATTGTTGGATCTCTGAGATTTAAATTTGGAGACTGCATATTAATCTTAGCTCGAAGAACGCATTCTCCATCAGCAAACTTTCCACTTTTCATTTCATCAAAAAGCTTAAGGTTTTCATCCAAAGATCGTTCCCTGTAGGGACTTTCCCTTCCAGATTCTTTCAATGTTCCTCGATAAGATCTAATTTCATCAGGCGATAAGTGATCTACGTAGGCTTTCCCATTCTTTATTAATTCAATTGCATAATCGTAGAGCGAAGGGAAATAATCAGAGGCATGTGTGAGCTCATCCCACTTATATCCAAGCCAACTTACATCATGCTTGATTTGTTCTACATATTCTGACGATTCCTTTTCAGGATTGGTGTCATCCATTCTTAGATAACATTTACCGCCCAATTCCTTTGCAAGATCGAATGAAATGCAAATCGCTTTTGCATGACCGATATGCAAAAATCCATTTGGTTCAGGAGGAAATCTTGTTTGCAAACGAAAGTCGTTCCCAAGCCTAGATTTATCTTCAAGTATGATCTCTTTAATAAAATTCGTAGCTTGTAATTCTATATTTTCCATATAAATATTTTCCTTGATTTATCATGTCTGGCACAATGATAAATAATTGATTAGGTAATTATCTCAAAAAATTAAGTTCTTATGGAAAGAAGAAAATTTCTCGGGCTTGCCCCACTTGCTGTAGCTGCATGTGCTTCAGAGACGAATCCAACTAATTTAGCGAATACTTCTGCCAGCTTTAGGTGGCGTATGGTCACCTCATGGCCTCCAAACTTTCCAGGTCACGGTGTTTCTGCAGCCAGGCTAGCCAGAAGATTCTCCGAGCTCTCTGGGGGAAGGCTTCAAGTGGAGGTTTTCGCTGCCGGCGAACTAGTTCCTGCGCTTGAGGTGCTTGATGCTGTATCAAGTGGTGCCATTGAAATGGGTCATACCGGGCCCATTTACTGGAGAGGTAAGATACCTGCGGCACAAATATTTGGAAGTATTCCTTTTGGTATGCAGGCCGATGAATTTAATGCATGGATCTATCATGGTGGAGGAATGGATCTATGGCGCGAAGCATATGAACCCATCAACGTCATTCCTTTCCTTGCTGGAAATACAGGCCCTCAGATGGGAGGCTGGTTCAATCGCGAAATCAATTCCTTAGAGGATCTTGATGGACTAAAAATGAGAATTCCAGGACTTGGGGGAGATGTCATGAATAGAGCTGGAGTGCTTCCCGTAACGCTTCCAGCTGGTGAAATCTTTACCGCTCTTCAAACTGGTACCATCGATGCCGCTGAGTGGGTTGGGCCTTATAATGACCTCGCGTTTGGTCTTTATCAAGCTGCGAGATATTACTATTACCCAGGATGGCAAGAACCTTCCGGTGCCCTTGAGTGCATTATCTCTAGGCAGGCATATGAACGGCTTCCTGAGGATTTAAAATTTATAGTTCAAACTGCATGCATTGCTGAAACCGACTATGTTTTAGCCGAGTTTAATGCGAGAAACTTTCAAGCGCTCAATGCCCTGATTAATGACCACGGAGTTGAGCTTAAGGCATTTCCAGAAGATGTTTTACAAACTCTGAAAGCACAAAGTTCAATTATTATGAATGAAATGTCTAATCAGGATCCTTTGGTGGAAAAGATATACAGTTCGTATATGGCCTTCGCTAATGGATTAGACGCATGGATGAAAATTTCTGGGGATGCGCATTCGCTCTACTAGTCAAGTGCGCTATAAACATAATCCAGTCTATAGATAAAGCTTCTGCAAGCGGGCCTGACTAATTCATTTTGGTTGTTTTGAAGCCACGGCTTGTATCGAGATCGCATTAATGCATCAAGACTTGGGGCTCTAAATACCTCATCGGATACCTCAATAAAAGTAGGGTTAACAACCTCGCCCATAGTTGTAACCTCAAAACAAATGACCACTCTACCTTGCAAGACCTCTCGTATTGCTTGCAAGGGATAGGATGGGCTTGCCATTATTTCTGGATCCAATCTACCAACAAATTGATTTTCTAACGAATTAGAAAATATTCCCTCTTCAAATTCATCGGGAGAACACCACCAGCCTCCCAGCTGTATCCTTGACCTCCATTCACCGCTTAAGGTAAAGCCACCCATCTGAGCATTAAAATTTCTTCCAGTCTGAATATCCGAAAAAGAGAGTCGGTTGCCTTCAATTGTATATTCAAGCTGTATGGAGTTAGATCTCTCATTATCTCGAGCCTCTCGAGTCATTGATAAAATTCCATCATCTCTGAAAGATAAATAAGCCCTCTCATCTCCAAGCAGCGGATTTCCATAAATGACACAATTCCACTGACCAATTGGGCTTAAGATACGATCATTGTTTTGTGCAAATACTTTGTTACATATAAGTATGTAAATTAGGAAGATTAGAGATAATAATTTAAGCAACTGCAAAGTTTACTGATGATCCTCCATGATCACTCTTGGTCTGTAAGCCTGCTCATTAATCATACCTCTTAGCTGCAATACTTGTCGTGCATTTGGATTTAAAGAAGAGGCTGCATCTAAATCTAAACGGGAATCTGATAATTGATTAAGCGTAAAATAAGCATACGCCCTGTTTAGATACGCTCTCCAGTTGTTGTCAACCAATTCGAGAGATTCATCGCATTTTTCGATCGCTCCTCGCGAGTCACCCTTTGCGGCATATGCAGCACATAAATTCGATAGAGCGGCCGCCCGATCTCTGTCTGTCATATTCATAGATCCTTCGATCAGTCCCAGCTCAGTGAGCCGGATCCCCTCATCATATTGACCAATGCTAATTGCAAATGAACCGGCAGATAAAAAGGCATTACCAGCTCCAATAATATATGAATTGTTATCGGATTGTGAATATAGTCCCTTTGACAAAAAAAATAAAAAGAATAATAACCACTTAGTATTAATTTTCTTAAGTATTCTTAAATCTGACATGATTAAACTTATGTTAAATTAAAGGTAGATTTGAATAAAGCTATTTAAGTTATGATTACTGTTTCTGAAGCCGATGCAATTATATCCGGAAGTGAAATTTTTACACCAAACATCATAAGCCTTCCCTTAGAGGAGTGCTTAGGGTTTATATTGGCAGAAGATATCTTTCCTGAGCGTGATTTACCTCCATTTAATAGGGTAATGATGGATGGATTTGGTATCCATTTCTCTGACATCAATAGCTCTAGAACAAAATTCAATATTAAGTACAGACAATTTGCAGGTGATTCGCCTGTTATATCGCTTGGGGAAGATGAGTGCGTAGAAATCATGACTGGATCCAACGCCGGCGACTATATTAATTGCATCATTCCTGTAGAAAGAATGACGATTAGAGAAAATAAAGCTTACTTAAGCACAGATTCTAATCCAGAAGTAGGAAAATTTATTCACCTACGAGGAAGCGATACTAGAAAAGATAGGGTCCTTCTGTCCAAGGGTCAATGCCTGGATGTCAATCATATGATGGCCCTCGCATCTTCAGGTAAAAAAGAAATAAAAGTCTTCAGCCCGTTACGTATTAAGCTAATAGTAACTGGTGATGAGATAATAAAGAATACAGAGAATCTGAGCTCGGAAACTATTAGGTCAACTAGTGAATTTGCCATCAGCGATGCCATCAGAAAGTATTTTAAGGCCAATATTGAAACAATCTATTTAAAAGATGACAGAGAACAATTGCAAAACTTAGATATTCAATCATCAAATTTTGATATCTATATTTTTACTGGTGGTGTCTCAATGGGAAAAGCCGATTTAGTACAACAACTGATAAATGAGAATTGTGAAGTACTATTTCATAAAATAAAACAAAAGCCGGGACTTCCGCTATTACTTGCAAAAAATAGTACTGGTAAATTTATTTTTGGACTACCTGGAAATCCTATGTCATCCCTCATATGTACCTATCGTTATGTTCTAAAAATGATTGCAAGGATATACAGCCAAGATCGAACATTACGATCATTTAAAGTAAATTTAAGCCAATCGACCTTGGTACCAAACAACCTAACTTATTTTTTACCAGTAAAAATTATTCCTGATTCAAATTTAAAGTTAGCAGCGCCCCGATCAACTAATACCTCAGGAGACTATATCAGTATAATTGACACTGATGGATTTATTGAAATCAATCCAGATGATGATCTTCTTAAAAAACAATTTAACTTTTGGTATTGGTAGCCATGGCACTAATAAATCCAAAGCCTATACCTAAAGATAAAACAATTAATGAACTAGCTAAGTTTTTTAATGAGACCCTTGGATTCTGTCCTAATTCAATCCTAACGATGCAAATAAAACCAAAGCTTGCAGAAGCATTTATTAATCTAAATATGGCTGTTATGCAGAATGAGGCTCAGATATCCTCAGAATTCAAAAGATTAATTGCATTTATCTCTAGCTCTGCTTCAGGTTGTGCCTACTGTCAAGCTCATACAATCAGAGCTGCTGAAAGGTACGGAGCAAATGAAGAACGCTTAAAAAATGTTGCTTGTTTTGAGTCCTCAGATAGCTTTACACGTAAGGAAAAGTCTGCGCTTAAATTTGCTCAAGAATCTTCAACAAGTCCTGTGAACCTAACAAAAGAAACCACTGATGAGCTTAAAAAATATTGGAATGAAATTGAAATTATTGAATTAACCAGTGTCATTGCTTTATTTGGTTTTTTAAATCGATGGAATGACATCATGGCTACGCCAATCGAGGAACAAGCATTACAGTCAGCTACACTCTTAATTCAAAATTGGGATAAAGGCAAACATTAGTTAATGACTTTTTAATTTTGCATGCATCTCAGCCACAACTGCCAGCGCAATAGATTCTGGGCCATCTGCGCCTATATCTAAACCGACCGGCCCAATTAATTTTTTTTCCAGAAGTCTTCCTGTATCCTCTAATTTTTCAAGAATCATTTTTTTTCTCGACTCTGGCCCGAGTAATCCGAGATAAGCAAAATTAAATTCTACCAACTGAGAAAGATAAATTCGATCGGCCTCAAGGTTATGTGTCATAACGAGAACAACATCAAATTCACTTAAGTTTAATTCAGTATTTAGATTTTCCTTATCTTTTATAAAATGCTTTGAGATTCCTGAAAAATCTTTTCTCTCAAAATAGGAACTTCTGTGATCTGCTACGGTTAATTTCCATCCAATCTCTGTGATCAAATTAGAAACAGGAACCGCATCAATCCCTGCTCCCAATATCAAAATATTTGGTATTTTAGTTATGTCAAAGCTAATACCAAGAGACGTGTCTTTTTTTCTCATGACTTTTGACTTGATATACCCATCAACATCGATTGAGCGCAAAATTTTATCTTCCATCCCAAAGGATTCAATCTTACTCACTTCGGATTTCAAGATTATACCCTGTGACAAATATTTTGCTTTTTTACGCTCAAAAAGAACTATCGCACTTCCTGCTTGACCTGCCTCAATCAAAGCAAAGATTCGTTGAAAAAAATCTAGGTAATATCCAGTAACCGGTAAAATTAAAAGATTGATCAGTCCTCGGCATCCAGCACCCAGACCCCAAATTTCGCTTTCCTCGCTTCGCAAGTCATAATTCACAACGTTTGGTGTATTTGTTTGGAGCGCTTGCCTCGCATGGATGATGATATCATCCTCAAGGCACCCTCCACTGACCAATCCACAAAATTCTCCTTCTTTTGAAATGATAATGGCTGTACCATGCTTGCTGTAGGTTGAGCCCTCAGTAGAAAAAACAATACCTAATGCGAATGGCTTTCTCTCCTCATGCCATTTTTTTGATAGTCGATATTGCTTGAGATTTAACACAATAAGATACTTTAGTGAATCAAGTTAGTTTTGTTACAATTATACGTTAATTACATAATTTGAAGGATAGATGTGAGCAAAGTTACTAGAGAAGAGGCAGAAAAAGCAATTGAAACTCTCCTTGGTTGGATTGGCGAGGATCCCTCAAGAGAGGGTTTACGCAAAACGCCTAAAAGGGTTGCCGCTGCTTATGAGGACTGGTTTAAAGGGTATCAGGATGATCCAGAAGATTTTCTCAACAAAACATTCTCTGAGGTTGAAGGATACGACGAGATGGTTGTGCTTAAGGATATTAGGTATGAGTCTCATTGTGAGCATCATATGGCGCCTATCATTGGAAGGGTTCACGTTGGCTATCTTCCTAATAAAAAGGTTATCGGTATCAGCAAACTTGCCAGAGTCGTTGAATCATATGCAAAAAGGTTACAAGTTCAAGAGAGAATGACAGCACAAATTGCAAATTGTATTCAAAATACCCTCAAACCAAAGGGCGTAGGTGTAATTGTTGAGGGAACCCATCAATGCATGACAACGCGTGGTATAAGAAAGTCAGGGGTCTCAATGATTACAAGCCAGCTTCTTGGAGATTTTAGAACTGATCAGAGCACCCGAATTGAATTTTTAAACATTATCGGGAGACAAGTTAATTCAGATTAAGGATAGTCCTTGTATCCTTGACCGAGGCAATAGGTCTTCCATATTTTTCTGAAATTTGCGATGCAATTCTAACCAGTGCTGCATTACTTGGGGCTAACGTCTCTTTATTGATTCTTATATTATCCTCCAAACCAGTTCGAGCGTGACCGCCTTTTCTGATTGAATAATCAATCATAAGTTCTTGGTATCTACCAATGCCCGAGGCGGTCCAGGTTGATTCAGGTATACAGCTTAATAATTCAGTTATAAAAAAATTTAATATCTCTTCTTTTGGCGGTAAACCATTCTTTATCCCAAATATAAATTGAGCATGAATAGGAGCATCAATCAGGCCTGCTTCCACTAACTCAGCTGCCCTATAAATCATCGAAAGATCAAAGACTTCTATTTCAGGCTTGATCCTTTGCGCTTTCATTATTGAAGCCAGCTCACTGATAAGATCAGGTGAATTCTCGTAAATTATATTTGGAAAATTTACTGAGCCTGTCGCCAAAGATGCCATATCTGGTTTTAAGCATAAAGACGAACCTCTCTCTTTATGGTCCCTGCCTCTTCCTCCAGTACTGGTTTGTATAACCATTCCAGGGCAGAATTTTTTTATGCCGTCAATTACCTCGGCAAAAGTCTCAACGTTAGAAGAAGGCTTTCCATTCGCATCGCGAACATGAATATGAACAATAGAGGCTCCAGACTCATATGACTCATGAGTAGATTCAATCTGCTCATTGACTGTGATGGGCACGGCAGGATTGTCTGATTTCATCGGAACTGATCCTGTAATGGCAACTGTAATGATTGTAGGTTTAATCTGCATGCAATGTCTCTGGCAATAAAAAAATTGTAAAGATAAGCGCTATGAATCCAACCGATGCTACTGTGGTGCTGACAAATAATAGGCCCATACTGTTTGCAAAAAAACTGGCAATTACTGGCCCAGCAAATCCTCCAAAATCACCAATCAATCGCCAAAGCGCTAAGAAGGAGTTTTTATTGTTAGGCGGTGCTAGATCCATACCTATTAGCATGACTATGCCTGTTCCCAAGCCATTTGCAAGGCCGAGCAAACAAGTCACTAATATAAATAACATAAGATTTTCTGCAAATGGTAATAGCATAATACCAATTATAAAAACTAGGATCGATGGTGCCGCAGACCATTTTCGACCATACTTATCAACGATAATTCCAACCGGATAAAACAATGACATATCTATCAATGATGCTAAAGCATATACTGCTCCAATCGTTCCTGCACTTAGCCCTATAGCATTACCAAATATGGGTACTAATAATTGTCTAGCAGCCCTTAGCAACTGTATGGAGAGGGCAATAAAGCTTGCATAAGAAAAAGTTTTTTGATTATCGGCTATCACATTTTTGAGTGATAATTTTTTATCAACAACCAATGAATCTTTTGGATAAATATTCTCAGCAAAAATTGCTAAAAAAATAAAGCCTATAAGGATTAATAGTCCTCCAATCAAAAAAGTTATCTGGTAGCCAAAAAAAGTTGCTCCCAAGCCTCCCAAAAAAGGGCCGAATAATGCTCCAGCACGATTAATGCCCGCCATAAGGGCGATTGTTCTTCCCCAATGACTTCTTTTTGCGACATCACTGATGTAGGACTGCCTACTTAAAAACCAGATAGCCGATGCCGCTCCTTGAGGAATGGCTAGTAATGCAATAAATAATAGAGTGTCGATTAATGCAAGCCCAAACATCGTGCCTGCACTTAAAATCAAAGCAGAGAGCAGCATTTTTTTATTGCCCAATTTACTGGCTAGATACCCTGCAGGGATCTCAAAAAGCATGACCCCAAATGCCCTTAGTCCAGCCACCAATGCTGCAAATGCAGGATCACTTGTTAAATATAAAGCGTAAAGTGGGTAGAGAATAGACATTCCCTGATTGCTTAATCCCATGAACAGTGAGGGAGTATATATCGGGAAAAAAAGATTCTTATGTGACTGAGCTACGCTCATCATTTAGTCAATTACATGACAAATAGATTCAACTATATATGAAATATTTTTTTGATTTATACCCGCAATGTTAATCCTGCTTGATTCAACCATATAGATATGAAAACGCTCACGCAGCTCGATCACATGGTCTCTGCTTATACCCAGAAAAGAAAACATTCCTTTTTCTTTCTTAATAAACGAGAAGTCAATCTTATTTTGTCGAGCATTGAGACCATTAGACAATTCTGTTCTTACTTGCTTTATTCTATTTCTTAATTGAGCGAGCTCCTCAAGCCATTTTTCCCTTAGCTGATTATCTGTTAATACTTGAGCGGCTAGGGCAGCTCCATGGTCAGGGGGCATAGAGTAAATAGAGCGAGCAATATTTGCTAGATTAGAAAGGGTTCTCGCAGATTCTTCTGCATTTGCAGAAATTGCACTCACTGCGCCTACTCTTTCCTTATAGAGGCCAAAATTTTTTGAGCAGGAGGTAACGACAATCAATTCTTTGCAATTGTTTGCAAGCAATCTTAATCCAGAGGCATCCTCATCCACTCCATCGCCTAAGCCAAGGTAGGCAAGATCGACAAGAGGTAATAAGCCTTTTTTATTGATCAGCTCAAGTATGGATTGCCACTGTTCCATATTTAAATCTGCGCCACATGGATTATGACAGCACCCATGCAATAGCAAGACATCCCCAGATGCCGAAGATTCAAGTGAGCTCATCATTCTTGAAAAGTTTATTTGATTATTTTCACGATCATAATACTCATAAGACTTAATGGTTAGTCCTGATGTACTTAAAAGAGGGATATGATTTGGCCACGTGGGTGTAGATGCCCAGACGGTGGCTCCATGCTTGCCTCTGTTAATAAGATGACCAGCAACGCATAATCCACCACTGCCACCTGGAGTTTGAATGGTTGCGATTCGATTTCTATCCTTATGGTAAAAACTACCAAAGACTAGTTCGGATATAGCATCATTGAACTTTGGCAGCCCCGCAATGCCGACGTAAGATTTGGTTTTTTCCTGCACTAATAATTCGGTCTCAGCCTGTTTTATGGAAGCCATAATCGGGGTGACTCCCGTATCGTCCTGATATACTCCAACACTTAAATCAACCTTATTCTCAGAATGATCTTCACGGAATAAAGCCATAATCCCGATAATCGCGTCCTTCTCAATTTGCTTTAGATTCTCAAACAAAATATACCTACTCCAATTCCATCATGAGCTCTTGTGGAATTAATGTATCACCAATAGAAGCATAAATCTTTTTAATTGTGCCTGCCTGATCAGATCTAATAATTGTCTCCATTTTCATCGCCTCAATGGAAGCAATCGGATCGCCTATACTAATTTTTGACCCTTGATCTACATGCAATTCAACCAATTTCCCAGGAATGGGCGTTGCAAGATGTTTTTTATTAGTTTTATCAAATTTGGGTACATTGCTTTGAACTTGAACATGATTCTCTAGCTTTAGTTTTGTTGTAATTGTGCGAGGTTGCCCATTAAGCTCAAAAAAAACCTGACAGCTGCCGGTTGATAAGTCCTTATTAATTCCTAACATTCTCACAACCAGAACTTTCCCCTTTTCAATCTCAATTGAAACCTCTTGCATAATGTCAAGACCATAAAAGTAGATTGGAGTCGTTAAGATGCTTAGATCTGAATACTTTTTTCTATTGGATTGGTAGTCATGGAAAACTTTAGGATAGAGAATGCTAGAAATTGCATCTCGCTCTTTAAATTTTCTACCATAATTTTTTTCAATTTCTTTTAGTGATTTCTCAATATTTGCAGGCTTCATTTTTGCACCGGCTCTTCCTTGGATCACTTTTCTTCCTTTGAGTATTTTTTTAGATAATGCGCGTGGAAATCCACCTTTTGGCTGACCCAGCTCCCCTTGAAACATAGAAATGACTGACTCTGGAAAAGATATTTCTTTTTTTGGATTAAGCACATCCTCTTGGCTGAGATTACCTGCAACCATCGCTAATGCCATATCTCCAACCACTTTTGACGAGGGTGTCACTTTTACAATATTCCCAAACATTTCATTAACGATTGCGTATTTTTCTGCCACCTCTGGCCATCGATTTGCGAGCCCCATTGATCTTGCCTGCTCACGTAGATTAGTGTACTGACCACCTGGCATAGCATGCATGTATACATCAGAGGTAGAAGCTCTAACCTCGCTCTCAAAAGCTTTATAATTTTCTCTGACTTGCTCCCAGTAATGAGATATTTTTCTAATATTTTTAAGATTTAACCTCGGATCTCGCTTGGTGCCTTGAAGCGTCTCTACCACTGACCCTAAGCTTGGCTGGGAGGTCATCCCACTCATTGAGTCCATAGCTAAATCAACAGCATCCACACCTGCAGTTATAGCACTGAGTACGCTTGTTGCACTAATACCGCCGGTATCATGAGTGTGAAAGTGTACAGGTAAATGGGTTTCGTTTTTAATAGCCTTTACCAGTATTGAAATAGCTTGAGGTTTACAGACACCCGCCATGTCTTTTATACCTATTATTTGCGCACCAAGTTTTTTCAATCCGATAGCCATATCAAGGTAATATTTGAGAGTATACTTAGACTCATTTTTAGATGTCATATCGCCGGTATAACAGATTGTGCCCTCGCAGATACCACCCGCATCTAGAACTGCACTCATTGCGACTTTCATATTCATTAATCCGTTTAGAGAGTCAAAAACCCTAAAAATATTTATGCCTGCAGTAGCCGACTCACTTACAAAGCTTTTAATTAAATTATCTGGATAACTTGTATAGCCGACAGCGTTTGAAGCCCTCAGAAGCATTTGCAGCGGAATATCTGGGGCTTTTTGCTTAATTGCATCAAGTCTCTCCCATGGATCTTCATCTAAAAATCGCATCGCTACATCAAAAGTTGCACCGCCCCAGCACTCGAGGGACAGTAAATTAGATAGTCCAGTATTGTAGGTTTCTGCAATACGATATAAGTCATAAGAGCGAAATCGAGTAGCCAATAGAGATTGGTGGCCATCCCGCATCGTTGTGTCTGTAATTAATACTTTCTTTTGGTTATATAGCCATCGACAGAACTGATCCGGTCCCAATCTTTCAAGAATTTTTCCAGTAGGCTCGTCCTTGTGTTTCTCAACCTTTGGAATCTGAGGATCAGAAAAATTATTTGGTTTTTCCCTATCTTGAAGCTCATTTTTTTGATTGACAGATATATCTGCGAGATAGGTAAGCAGTCTTGTCGCGCGATCTCTTCTTCGAGGAAAATGAAATAGCTCAGGTTTCGTATCAATAAAATTAGTCGTGTAATTAGAATCCTTGAAATCTTTATGATTAATCAACTGTTCAAGAAAAAGTAAATTTGTCGCCACACCTCTGACTCTAAACTCTTTTAAAGCCCTTTGCATTCTAGCGATTGCCTCATCTGCAGTTTGTGCCCATGTAGTTAACTTCGCTAAAAGTGAGTCATAAAATGGACTGATTACAGCTCCCGAGTACGCAGTACCGCCATCAAGTCTGACCCCAAAGCCTGCGGGACTCCTATAATTTGTTATAGACCCATAATCTGGTATGAAGTTATTTTCTGGATTTTCAGTCGTTATCCTGCATTGGAGTGCATATCCTCCATAGCTAATTTTGTTCTGTGATGGAAGGTATATATTACCTTCAGAAATGATTTCACCCTCTGCTATCTTGATTTGCGCCTTAACAATATCAATACCGGTAATTTCCTCAGTAACGGTATGCTCTACCTGTATCCTTGGGTTTACCTCGATAAAATAAATCTCCTTTGTGTTGCAGTCATATAAAAACTCGACTGTACCAGCGCCCTCATAATTAGACTTTTCACCAATTTTGATGGCAAATTTACATATCTTATCTCTTTCTTCATCGCTTAAAAAAGCGGCGGGAGCGCGTTCAATTATCTTTTGGTTTCTTCTTTGTACAGTACAGTCACGCTCAAAGAGATGAACGAGATTACCCTTTGAATCTCCTAAAATTTGCACTTCGACATGCCTCGCACTTGTGATTAATTTTTCTAAATAAACCTCATCATTTCCGAAAGCATTTAATGCCTCTCTGCGTGCAATAGGTAAAAACTCTCTCAATTCATCGGGATCATGAATTTTACGCATACCTCTACCACCACCGCCCCAGCTGGCTTTAAGCATTAATGGATAGCCTAATTTATCGGCAATAGTTTGAGATAGATTAATGGATGAAGGGAGTTTTTCAGAGGCCGGTATGGAAGGAACTCCCGCTCTTTTAGCAATTTTCTTAGCCTCAATTTTATTACCTAAAGACCTCATCGTATTCTCTGAAGGCCCGATAAACTTTATATTATGCTTTTTGCAAGCCTTAACAAAATCTGGATTCTCAGAGAGAAAGCCATAGCCTGGATGAATAGCATCTACCTGTGCTTCTTTAGCTATCTCAATAATTTTTTCAATGTCTAGATATGAGGCGACTGGTCTTCCTTCTTGCCCTAGGCAGTAACTCTCGTCAGCCTTAAACCTATGAAGTGCTAATTTATCTTCTGCGGCATAAATAGCAACCGTTTGAATACCCAGCTCATTCGATGCCCTCATTATTCGAATTGCTATCTCACTTCGATTTGCTATAAGTAGTTTTTTTATTTTTAAGCTCAATGAAAATAAATTTAATAAATGACGTTATATATTGTAATTTATCTTTAATATGAAATTTAATTTAATAAATAAATAATGAAAATTTTAAAAAGCCTACTTTTTATTCCCGGGAACAAAGAGAGTATGATGGAGAAAGCACTATCCCTAAATCCAAGTGCCTATATTCCTGATTTAGAAGACTCTGTTACAGAATCAGAAAAGGTAAATGCACTCAATTGCATCCTAAAGTACTTACCTAGGCTGATATCTTCTGGAATTCCTGTTATACCTAGGATTAATAATATTCAAAGTGCCTTTATAGAATACGAAATACAAGAACTCACTAAATTTAATATTTATGGAATCTCCATTGGAAAAATTCGCAATCCTGAGGATTTATCCCAATTAATTAAATTGTTAGAAAAATATAAAAAGGACGAGGCTAATCAAATAAAAATTATTCCATGGCTAGAGTCAGCAGAATCAATTACTCGTGCGACCAGCATTCTTCATATGAGCCCTAATATCATTGCTGCAGCATTTGGCGGGGAAGATTTTGCACAGGATCTTGGCATCAAGAGAACTGAGGATGAGAATGACCTAAGCTATGCAAGACAAACTATAGCCATTGCTGCGAGAGCTAATGGCATCTATGCACTCGACACTCCCTACTTTAATTTTAAAGACGACCAAGGATTAATAAAAAATATTGAATATGTGAAGCAGCTTGGTTTTAAAGGAAAATTTGCGATTCATCCTAATCAAATTGACATCATCAATAACCACTTCAGGCCATCTTCTGAGGAAATTGAAAATGCTAAAGAGGTAATTAGGCATTTTGAAAGCGCTGCGAAAGAAGGAAGAGGGTCAACATCTATGAACAATAAAGTTATTGATATCCCTGTCTACAAAAGGGCTTTGGATATTTTAGGCGCCTCCGACTAGGCTCGAAGCGCTCGTTTAACCAAATTTTGCAATAGTGGAATTTTAAAATGGTTAAAATTAAGGGGGGTTGCGCCTCTGATTGCTGCTTGTGATGCAAGCTCTGCAGTCTCTTCATTAAGTTCGCTGCCAGCAACAACTTGTTCAACAACTGATAATCGTCTTGGAATACATTCTACAGCCCCCGCAGCCATTCGAATTCTACTGACTACGCCATTTTCTATGAACATTGCACGAGAAATATTTACCAATGGGAAATCCCATGTATTTCTATCAGCAACCTTCTCAAAATAAAACATTGCATTGGCCCAAGTATTTGGGATTTTAATTGAGACTAACACTTCACCTGGCTCAATCACCGTCATTCTCTCAATATCAATATTAGGTCCTATAAAATAGTCTTCTGCAGGGACCTCTCTTAGACCATTAGCACTTGCAATAACCATTGTAGCTTCAAGAACTACCATGGCCGGAGCAACATCTGATGGTGATACAGCGACGCATCTCGAGGCACCCCAGAGGCAATGCTCTCTGTTCTGACCTTCAGGAGTGTCAGCATAACAGCTATTGCCGCCGGCTCTATAGCAATCTACACCGTATCTGTAATACCAGCATCGCGCATCTTGATTAAGATTTCCGCCAATCGTGCCAATATGTCGAATTTGAGGACTTGCCACTCTAGAGACTGCATCAGAAAGTAAAGAATATCGCTGTCTTATAACATCATTGAGTTCTATTTCAGTTAAAGACGTCATAGCACCGATTTCAATTCCTTCTGACGTTTCATTAATACCTTTGAGCTCATTGACATTATTAAGATCAATGACGTATTGAGCATACTTTGTCCTATCTTTGAACCAATCAAATGAATCATGCCCTCCAGCAACAATCCATGACCGATCTCCAAATCGACTCAATAGCTCTAATGCGTTATCTAAACTATCAGGTTGATAAAGCTCAAAAGCCGGCATCATATCTTTAGCCATTGCTATATCCCCCTCTCGGCAGCTAACATTACTGCGTTTATATAATGATCATAAGCACCGCAACGGCATAAATTACCTGAGAGTGCCCTTCTGACCTCATCTCTGGTAGGGTTTGGATTATTCGATAACAGTGCTACTGCACTCATGATTTGACCAGGCGTGCAAAAACCACACTGCGGTCCAAGCTCATCAATCATTGCCTGCTGAACAGGATGTAAAATTCCATCTGAAGACTCTAGGCCCTCGATTGTAGTAATTTGTTTATTCCTTGCGGTATGGGTAAGCAATGAGCAGGCATAAAGATTAACACCATCTACTAAAACAGTACAGGCTCCACATTCTCCTCGATCACAGCCCAGTTTGGTACCTGTAAGTCCAAGTTTATATCGTAATGTCATCGCTAAAGTCTCGTTTGGAAGGACGTCAACATTTCGAGTCATGCCATTTACATTTAATGAAATTAATCTCTCGACTCCACCTGTTGACACCTGCTGATTGGAACAGCCAGACACGCCAAACATATAGGCAGATGATGAAGCAGCAGCCCCAGAAGCAATCACTCCTTTTATAAAATTTCTTCTCGATGTTTTTGCTTGTGTAATCATATTTTCCTACCCTATTTTTACCATAAGTAATGAAATTTTTAAATCTGCTTTATCTCTAGGCACTACTTATTTGCAATGGTCCATAAGACTGCTCTTGTCCAGCTGTAAAATTAATAATCATGTCTTTTACGACAGGGGTACGATTAAAGAGATGACCTCCTAATGCATCAGAGATTGCACATAATAAAGCAGCAGATGCGCACCCTTGGACAGGCTCACCAATACCCTTTGCTCCGACTGGATTCTCTGGATCTTCTAGTGCTACAGCCCCCCATCGCATTTCTGAGGGCACATCAAGATACGTTGGGAGCTTAGAATGGCAAAGCCCAAGGTGAGCAGGTAAGCCATTTTGAGGATCATAGATATGTCTCTCATAACCTGCCAATCCGATCCCCATAACTGCCCCTCCTTTTACCTGATGGCTCAGCCCTAGTGGATGGAGCACTGTGCCACAATCAGCAATTCCTACATAATCTTTAATCTCCCAGTCCCCTGTTTCAAGGTCAAGCTCAATTTCAATAAAACCTGCCGCAAGGGCTGCAACACTTCCGCTTCTTGCAAGATTGTCCCTGCCAACACCAATTAACCCGGAACCAGCCAGATGGCCAACCGCTCTTTTTGTCATGGGATTGATTTCATCTGGATAAGTTAACCCAGAATAGCTTCCACCCTCATCTATCGCAATTTGAGCAACTTCAGCAAAGCTTAATGAGAGATTAAGATCATTAAAATGCTGCACCCTCTCATTTTGTAATTCATAGTCTTCTATGCTCCCGCCTAATCTTAGCGCAGCAAGTTGCTTAATTTTAATCACGGCATCCTGCGCAGCGGCATAGTTGGTGCGGGTCATTGTAAATGAAGTATTGCTTCCAAATTGCCCTAAATTCCATGGGAGCCCTTTACTGCTATCACCCCTTTCGACCACGCAGCGATCCCAAGAATATCCTAATACCTCTGCCGCCACTCTCGATGTTGAAGTATGGGAATAAGTTCCTAGATTACCTACGCCGGTATGAATATGCAAAATTCCATCTGTATCAATTCTTAATAATCCATCAAATCCATTTGAGCCAGCAGAATGATAGGCAGTTCCAATACCAATACCCGTGACCTTAGAACCATTTCGTTGCCCGCTTCGTTGTCGGCGTTCGTTCCAATTAAACATCTCAGCACCCTGATCTAATGCCTCACTAAGATAGGCACTAGTAACGCTTGTTTGTGCGCCACCATATTTTGAATAATTATTGGGTGCATTGATTTTTCTTATTGCGAGCGGATCAATATTTAACTCTCTTGCGGCTTTATCGATCATGGGCTCAATGGCATTTGCAATTTGGTTTTGCCCGGGGCCTCTTTGCGGTCCTCTATGAGGCGTATTTGTTAATACTGGAATCCCTCTAAACCTCATGGCATTAGGAGTATAAACCAGTGATAAAGCATCTCCTGCAGAGAGCCAGTCATTGAAACCATTTGTAGGACCGTTATCTTGAACAATATAAAGATCTGCAGCAAGCATTTTTCCATTCTGATCAAATCCTAATCTTGCTCTTCCTTGGAAACCAGGTCTTGCAGAACCAATTAAAGCTTCCTCATTCCTGCTGATACGCATCATCACAGGACGATTAATTTTTTTTGACATTAATGCAGGTATAGCGACATAAGGATAGGCTCCACCCTTAGAACCAAAGCCTCCACCACAGAATTCTGCAATAAAAACAAGATTTTCAGGGGCAATACCTATGTAAGATGCGACTCCGGGATGAGGAAAGCTCTGTGATTGTGATGAGGCATGAAGAATGCATTTATCTCCATCCCAGTATGCAAGTGCTGTACGAGGCTCCATTGAGTTGTGTGACAATCCCTGTGTGACAAACGACTCTTCAAGTATATAGACTGAACTTGCAAAAGCATTGTCTAAATCTCCATAGCTCCACTCTCTTGATGGAGAGCCCATAGGTAAATGGTTTTCACCCGCAGCAACAAAGTCGCTCACTTGCCATTTTACCTCTTCAGGTTCTATGCCTGGATTGGCAACATTTCCCTCCATTCTGGCATTTGGCCCACCAGGAAATAAACTCTCTAAGGGATCAACTGTGAAAGGAAGTGCTTCAATTGCAAAAGATATTTTCTCAATAGCATCTTGGGCAATTTGCTCAGACTCTGCAGCTACCGCTAAAATTGGCTGACCAATAAATTTTGGATGATTGGTCAAGATTGGGTTATCCATAATATCGGTATCTGTAACCTCGTCAGCTGTTAGCACCCCTAGCACACCTGGCATGCTTAATGCTTCATCTAAATTTATATTTGAGACTCGGGCATGGGGAATTGTGCTTGTCAGCAGTCTGCAAAAAACCATACCTTCAACTTTAAAATCTTCAGCATACTTTGCTTTGCCAGTTACCTTTGCATATATATCTGGCGGCGTAAAATTTTTCCCGATCAAATTAAATGCCATGAATCCCCCTGAAAAAAATTATCCATTTGACTTTATAATTATTCTGATGAGCAAGCAACTATCAAAAAGTTTTTTTAAAAGATTATCAACGCCAATCAACCTCCTGGTTGACCCTGGCCCAAATGATGAAGAAATAGATCATGCTATTAACATAAGTAAAGACGTTCCAGATCATGGGAATCTTAAGCCATGGAACATTGCAGTTTACAAAAAAGCTGAGCAAATTAATCTCTCAGAGTTAAGAAGAGCAATTTTTATAGAAAATAATCCGCAATCAACCGATAGTCAGATAGAGTCTGAGTTTCTTAAGTTTCAAAGGACGCCGCTCTTATTAGTGGTAACTTCAAAAGTAATAATTGATAATCCAAAAATTCCGATTATTGAACAGTACCTGTCTGGCGGAGCATTATGTCAAAATATACTTTTAGCATTTAATCAGCTAGGATATGGCGCCAAATGGGTTACGGGATGGCCCTCAAGAAGTAAATCTTTTTTAGATTTCTTTCAGTTGAAAAATGAAGACATCGTCCTTGGATTTATCCATATTGGAACGCCTGACAAAATAATATACCGAGATAAATAAAGTTACCGGATAGCCTCATATAGCTTAGGCAAGCTGACATCTAACCTGTAATCGATCCCAGAGTGTGTGTCATCAAATTCCTGATACTCATGAACTATATTATTCTCATTACATATCTCATGAAGTCTTCTTGCGCCAAAATGTATGTGATATTGGTCTCGGCTTCCACAATCGAAAAAGAATAGTTTTAACTTATGAAAATTATGTTTATGGCTCGCAACTAGGTTAATGGGGTCGGAGTTAAGCCAATTCTTCCAGCGGCCCTCAATAAGCTCCCCAGTGTCAAGATTAAATGGGACTCTAAAGCCTAATTCGGTATCGGGATCTGGGTCATAAAATGCGGCCATTGCTATATTCATAAGGGCATGTGATTCCCCATGAGAGAGTTTATGTTTTTTCTTAATTTTTTTTAAAAAAGAACTAATCCTGCCATCGTCTCTCCCATCTCTTATGGCATCGAGTTGGTCTTGATTGGCATTATTAATTTTAAATCGTGACAGCTCATTTAGAGTGTTTGGCCAATCTAATCGATATAAGAAGTCAAAATACGCATCACCTGAATGTGAAACTATCGCACCCCAATTTTGGGGATAGTTCACTGCCATCATCATAGAACCATAACCACCTGAAGACTTACCAAAGCAACCGCGATGTTGTTTGTGAGGCAAGGTATTAAATTTTTTATCTATAAAAGGGATTAGCTCTTTATTGATAAAATCCCCGTAATTACCTACTGCAGTTGAATTAATATATTGATTACCACCGAGAGAGGTAAAGCAATCTGGCATTACTACCAAGCAAGGGCCAATAAGTTT
>JAURFX010000096.1 GCA_030834065.1 Gammaproteobacteria bacterium | reverse complement strand
CTGCAGGCGGAACTGATCACATGCTACTCGGGTTAATGGCAATAGAGCAGGGCATCAACCC
This sequence comes from Gammaproteobacteria bacterium, assembly GCA_030834065.1. Lineage (GTDB taxonomy): Bacteria > Pseudomonadota > Gammaproteobacteria > Steroidobacterales > Rariloculaceae > JAURFX01. The sequence goes on along the minus strand of JAURFX010000096.1, from coordinate 2,357 downwards.
TTCAGAAATAAATTATCTGCCGCACTCAGGGGGTGGCGAATCTCTTGCATCGATACTTGGTGGCCATGTCGCTGCGGGATTAAATGGTCTTGGAGAGCTCTTGCCATTCATCCAGTCTGAGAGAGTTAGGGCATTAGCTGTCTCAAGCCCCAAGAGAATTGAGGGTATCGAGATACCAACATTTATTGAGCTTGGTCATGATATTGAGCTAAGTAACTGGAGGAGCGTTATTACTTATTCCAACCAATCAGAAGAGATGATGGAGAACTATAGCTTATTAATTGAGAGGCTAGTTGCAACGGATAGTTGGGGTGAGATTATTGAGAGAAATAATTGGTCAGACCTTTATCTTGAAAAGAATGATTTCGATAACTTTATGATCAGTGAGCAGATTATTGTTGCAGACGTCTTAGAGTCCATTGGCCTTAATTGATGATTGATATTCTTAGAAAAAAGCCATTCAGTCTTTTTTTAATCATTTTCTCTTTATGCCTTTTGCTCTCGATCCCATTAATTAACAAAGGGATGGGCTATGACAGTATTGGCCCAAGATTCTTTCCGTGGATAATAACATTGCCCCTGTTTATTTTGGCATTGAATGGAGTTTTCCGTTTAGCTAGTAGAAATAAGATTAGGCATAATTACGATAATCTGATCCTACCTTTTGTCATTGTTTTACTCTCGTTACTACTTATCGAGTACCTGGGATTTATTATCACTATGACTCTGATTTTTACAACCATCGCATTTTTTCTCAGCCAATCGGATTTAATCAGAAAAATTATTATTGGCCTTATCTTTAGTTCACTGCTCTTTATATTTTTTAGCTATTTTTTAAATATCTCTCTACCTTCTTTGATCTTTTGACCATGAGTAGTTTTGATAACCTACTTTATGGTTTCCAGATTGCATTAGAGCCTACCAATCTTATTTTTGCTTTTTTAGGTGTATTGCTTGGAACGATTGTTGGTATTTTGCCAGGAATTGGACCGGCCATGACCGTTGCCATCTTACTGCCTGTCACCTTTCAATTAGATCCTACGGCTGCCTTTATCATGTTTGCAGGTATCTATTACGGGGGCATGTATGGAGGCTCGACAACTTCGATCCTGCTAAATACTCCAGGAGAGACGGGGAGCATGATTACAGCGCTTCAGGGAAATCTTATGGCAAAAAATGGAAGAGCAGCCGAGGCCTTATCAACGGCAGCGATAGGTTCCTTTATAGCAGCGTTTATAGGAACAACATTGCTGGTCTTTTTTGCACCAAGAATTGCAGAGATGGCATTGCTTTTTGGCCCAGCAGAATATTTCTCGCTCATTACCCTTGGCTTTGTTTCGGTGGCCTCTGTGCTTGGGAGTGATATAAGAAAAGGAGTCATAAGTTTGCTCTTTGGTTTAGCTGTAGGGTTAATTGGTATTGATTTACAAACAGGACAGCCAAGATTTACTTTTGGCCTTGCGTTCCTCCTTGATGGCATTAATGTCGTAGTATTTGTTGTGGGATTATTTGCAATAGGTGAGTCCCTATATTTTCTGATCAATCAAAAACAAGGCCCGCATACAAAAAATCTTTTCAAGTGGAAATGGCTCAACAAAGATGATCTAAAAAGAAGTGCGATGCCCTGGTTTAGAGGATCGTTCATAGGTTTTTTTATGGGCTGCCTTCCTGCTGGGGGTGCAGAAATTCCTACCTTTATGTCCTACGGACTAGAAAAAAAATTAAGTAAAAAGCCAGAAGATTTCGAGTCTGGTGCAATCGAAGGAGTAGCTGGCCCTGAAGCCGCGAATAACGGTGCCGCAGCTGGGGTTTTAGTTCCCTTGTTAACCTTGGGCCTACCCACTTCAGCCACGGCAGCTATCATGCTGGCAGCCTTCCAGCAGTTTAATATCCAGCCAGGGCCTTTGGTATTTATTAATAATGCGGAGCTTGTATGGGGCATGATTGCGAGTCTATTTATTGGCAATATCATGCTCGTGCTCCTTAATTTACCTCTTGCGCCACTCTGGGCACGGATACTAGACACGCCTAAAGAGTATCTTTATGCGGGTATTTTTGTTTTTGCATCGCTTGGTGTTTATAGCCTGTCTGGCTCGACCATGGACCTCGTCATGATGATCATCTTTGGTGTCATTGGTTTAGCAATGAGACTCGAGTCGATACCGCTTGCGCCGGCCGTGATCGGTATTATCTTGGGCCCTCTAGGTGAGCAACAATTTAGAAGGGCGCTTGCCATTGGGCAGGGTGATATTTTTTATATTTTAGACAGACCCCTATCTCTCGCATTACTCCTCACGGCTTTGATGGTGTTATTATTAAGTATTATTTTTAAATCGAAGTATAAGGATTGACTATGT
>JAURFX010000065.1 GCA_030834065.1 Gammaproteobacteria bacterium | reverse complement strand
GGGGATTTTTGTTTTTGCATCGCTTGGTGTTTATAGCCTGTCTGGCTCGACCATGGACCTCGTCATGATGATCATCTTTGGCGTCATAGGTTTAGCAATGAGACTCGAATCGATACCGCTTGCGCCAGCCGTGATCGGTATTATCTTGGGTCCCCTGGGTGAGCAACAATTCAGAAGGGCGCTCGCCATTGGTCAGGGCGATATTTTTTATATTTTAGATAGGCCACTATCGCTTGCACTTCTCCTCACGGCTTTGATGGTGTTAATATTAAGTATTATTTTTAAATCAAAAAATAAGGATTGACTATGTATTGCAATCAATGCGGAAAAGAAATAACTGATACGGATCGTTTTTGTAATGCCTGTGGGGCAGCACTTAGTGGATCTGCATCTACCGATGTTTCTAGACCCATATCGAACAATAACTCACCCCTTCCTCCTGCATCTAATAAGTCATTAAGTGATGACTTCGTTTACGGTGGTTTTTGGTGGCGGTTCCTGGCTTATCTCATTGATGCAATTATTCTCTCCATTGGTTATTGGTTGGTTGCCCTTGTATTTGGTTTTAATGGATGGCTATTTTGGGGAGCCGACTACAAATATTGGGCAGCAGCAGGCGTAACTATAGTTGTTATTTATACCGTTTTAACTTTTATTGCCCCTTGGCTCTATTATGCATTAATGGAAAGCTCTAAGTTCCAGGGAACTATAGGTAAGTGGGCTCTAAAAATGAGAGTGGCAGACGAGGAGGGCAAACAAATTACTTTTGCCAGAGCGACTGGAAGATATTTTGCAAAAATCTTATCAAGCCTGACTCTTGGTATTGGCTATATCATGGTTGCCTTTACAGAGCGCAAGCAAGGCCTCCATGATATTTTAGCCAGAACAATTATTTTGAAAAGTAAGTAGCTATTTATAGAGAGCTAATCACTAATTTAGATTATTTTCTCCAAGAAAATTCTCTAAAAGCTCAGCAATCTCTAAATTATTTAAATCAAGCATAGGCCAATGCGTATTCCCATGAATGCCAATCTCAGGAAGAATGATATTTGTAGCATTACCACCCAGAGCGTTAATTCTATCTACCATCAATTGTGCTCTCAAAACATTTACTCTTCTCATGTCCAGGGTACGAAGGGGTCCTGTAAGATTAGAATTCCTCTCCGAGGGAATGAAGTCACCCCATACTATCTGGATAGGTATTCCGGTGAGCTTTGTAAAATCATCATCAGACACCATTCTTCCTGGTGAAGCAGCCGTGCCATCTGACATTAGAATAGCCTCGGGATAACTTGATTCAGGAAAAATAAAGCCACCCGGCTCATAAGATACAATGGCCGCAAGATTATCTGTCTTGATCGCAGTAAGCCATCCTCTAATGCCCGTCGAAGAATGGGTTAATAAAATGCTCGGGCCAATTTCATTGGCTAATGCAGCAAGGGCATCAGTCTCAACATTCTCTGCCGATTCACCGTCAAACTCGGGTGTCTGAACACGGTAAAGCTCATTGAGTGCGCTCGGGTCATCGACAGGAAACTGAACGCCAGGATAAAAGGTAGGCTCGGGCTCACCCGGTAGCCAGGTACCAAATCTCCAGTTTGTGATGGTCTGTTGATTACTCCACTGATCATCAGGATTATAAGTTGAGGGCTCACAACCTTGCCCGGCTTGGCCGGTTCTGGGGAGGTCTGTGGTATAGACGGCATATCCTCTCCTTAAAAATATTGGCAAGAATCCCTCACGATTAGCATCAAATGCAGTTTCCCATGTCCGCTTGCTGCTCGCATGAACAAATAATAGGGGATAGGGCCTTGGATTGACTGGAATCTGCCAATCTACATAGCCATGGTCGCAGGCAAACTCACGATCGTTATCAGCAAGTATGGTTCCCCCAAAGGTTCTGTTACCCTGTGAATCGATAATCAATTGGGCATTGAGGGTGCTAGTAATTAATAATATGAAGAGGAAGAGATGTTTTTTCACGTACTTGCCTAATTATTCTTTTAGAGAGTTTATTTGTAATTTATACATCGATAAAAGTAACATATTAATAAATATTGGAAATTAAATTATGGAAAAACTTAATGTAGGCATTATAGGTACAGGCTGGTGCGGTGGAATCCGTGCGGTGACCTGCGCAAATTCAGCCTTGGTTAATGATGTGCATTTAGCAGAGATCAATCCTGAGAGACTTAAAGAATTAGATTCTCAGTTAAAACCAAAGACTGCAACTACGGATTACAAGCTTCTGCTTGAGAATCAAGAGATAGATATGATCATCGTTTCTGCCACACCAGAGACCACTCATTATCCTATGGCTCTCGAGGCGCTTCAGTCGGGTAAGCATGTTTTTCTAGAGAAGCCGATTGCCCTCGCTTTTGAAGAGGCAGACGAATTGATTGATACGGCGGAGAAGAATAATCTTAAATTTACCATCGGTTACTCGCAAAGATTTAATCCTAAGTTTGCATTTGCAAAAAAAAGTATTAATGAAAAAACCATCGGAGATCCTGTTTGTATTACGGTGAGCAGGCATATTACCCGAGCGCTGGGCAACAAGATTGGTGGGCGAATAAGTTTGTCGCCGGCTGCGATGGAATCGACGCACGATCTAGATTTTGCATTGTGGTGCTTGGAGCCTGCTAAGCCTATTCGTGTTTATTCGCAATCTGCCTATGGTGCCATGAAATCCGTTACAGGTCTTGAGGATGCACAGTGGATCATGGTGACGATGGATAACGGTACCATTATTACTATTGGTGGTGGGTGGACCATGCCACCAGGCTATCCAAATTTTTCTGGGACTTGGATAGAGGTGACCGGGACCGATGGAATGCTTACTGTTGATGACACGCATCGTGATGTGATCTTAAATACTATGGAAAGGGGAATTGAGCTCCCGATGTCCACCATGCCAGGAGAACAGGTTGAGCATGTTTACGCAGGACCGATGCATAACGAGACAATTCATTTTATTGAGGCGGTTTTATTTGATCGAGAGGTCATGGTCAAGCCAAGGCACGCGAGACAGGTGATGGAGGTTTATGTAGCAGCAGATCTATCCAAGGAAGCCAATGCACCGATTGAATTGCCATTGAAAAAAACAAGCTACCTAAAGTCTGTCGCTGGATAATGCCGTGAAACCTTCACGATTTAGGTGGTACATACTCGCCTTATTCTGCTTGCTCTATTTAATCTCGTACATTGATCGAGGCATCATGGCTATTGTAGCGCCAGAGATCTCAGAGGAATTTGATCTAGATCTAGCTCAAATGGGACTCATCCTCTCGGTCTTTACCTGGGGCTATGCCATCGCACAGATCCCAGTTGGCTATCTTGGGGACAGATTTGGTCCGAGAAAAGTATTATCAATACTCATGGCCCTTGTCTCGATTTCAGTGAGCCTTACTGGCGCAGCCATCAACTATGCCATGCTCTTTGTATCACGACTTTTTCTAGGCCTTAGTGAGGCCGGTGCCTTCCCAGTTGCAAGCAGAGGAATGCAGATGTGGTTTCATCGATCGGAGCGGGGCCGTATTCAGGGTTATACACATTTTTTCTCGCGGTTCGCGGTAGCCACTACTCCGCTCGCAGCCGCGCCCATAGTGTATTTCTTTGGTTGGCGCTCAGTATTCTTTTTGGCAGGCTTTATTGGTCTGTTGTGGATTATTATATTTTTACTTAGCTACAGGAATAATCCGAAGGATCACCCAAAGGTCAATGAGGCTGAGCTGGCAATCATCAAAAAGGACTCCGAAGATATTCATAGCAATCAGGAGCGACCTAAAGTGCCTTGGAGGATTATCTTAAGGTCCAAGAATATGCTTTATATATGTTTAGGCTACGGCTGTTTTTTCTTTGGTACGAATTTTTATCTCACTTGGTACCCGACCTACCTTCGTGAGTACAGAGGACTATCCCTTTTAGAGCTTGGGATTTTGGGGTCGCTACCATTATTAGCCGGAATGGCTGGAGATGTTGTAGGCGGAACGCTTACTGATCGTATCCTAAAGAAAACGGGCAGGCCAAGCTATGCAAGAAAAGTTGTCGCTGCACCTGGGTTTGCCTTGGCAGCAGTTTTTGTGATTCCGGCGGCCATGACCGATTCTGTGCTGCTCTCAATGGCATGCTTAGCCATATCCTTTTTCTTCTTAGAATTTGTCATTGGACCAGCATGGGCGGTTCCCATGGATGTTGGAGGTGCCTACAGCGGAACCGTCACAGGCATCATGAATATGGCAGGAGCATTCTCCGCATCCTTAACTCCGATTATCTATGGCTATTTATTTGCTCGTGATATGTGGGTGGCTCCTTTTATG
>JAURFX010000073.1 GCA_030834065.1 Gammaproteobacteria bacterium | reverse complement strand
TCTGCCACTCACCTTGGGTCATGTATTCAGGTAGCATTTGAGTTTCAAAGTACTCACGGGTTAAGTCATGATCTTCAATCTCAAGAAAGTTTAAAAGCCTTAGATACTCTTGTTTTCGATCATTAACGATTAAATCTTCCAGGCGCATTTGCATTTGATCTTTAGCTCTAACCTTAAGTAAGGCATTATGAGCTTTTTCAATTCGGTTAGCCCACCATGTCAGTGCTTCATGGGGATCATCTGGACCCCACCGTTCTTTCGAAACTGAAAGCGCTACATCCCTGCCATCGCGAACCATATTTATAAATTTAGCATTAGGAAATAATTTATAAATATAGTTGGCTTGTATCATATTAAGTGGGGTAGAATCTGCAAAATATTTCACGTTTTTATCCTCGATTTGAGCGGCAGAGATTTCATAAAAAAATGCCCTACTTGCCCTTTTTTTATCAGAATTAAAATAAGATTTAAAATTCACCACCGCTAAATCAAGTTGTTCTTTAGTTATTCCTTGCACTAACCCCCTTGGCTTACCTTTTTTACCAATCTCACTCCACCACTTTGAATTTAAGTAAATTAAAAAACGATCTTTTTTCTTTTTCCCAAATCTATTTAGAATTCTTGCCGTAAGATTATTTCGCTTACTTTTAAAATCCTCTTCGAGAGATAAGGATCTACCAAAATTTAGGTCGATTAATCCGTATCGAGCTGTTAAATACTTGATCTCCCGCGGCAGGCTAGAGTGAACCTGCGGGTGATTTTTCAATAAATTTAAAATTATGGTGGTCCCGCTGCGGCCAGTACCACCGGTAAACAATGGCGAAAACCCATACTCCATTTGAGCACTGTAGTACGTAATGCCAGCAGAGTGATGGCAAATCTCGCATGGCTGGAAAATTCACTCTAAATTCATAGAAGGTCATGCCTACATGAGAATTTTTCATATCGGATAATTCTTATATATTCATCTTATAATTAGCAGACTTAAATGCAGCTCTAAGCTCATAATTGATTGCTAGGAATTAACTCATTTTAAATTTTTATAAATTTTCAACTGGTAATACGCCTATGAGATTTGTACGGGTTGATCGGGTACACGCTCAAATTTCAGAAACTCTCAGGTAAATCACAGAGTAGTAAATCTGGCAGCCCCTGACATAAGCTGCTTGAGGCTATATGTTGTAGGTATGAGTACAACAGCATATTTACCTAAAAAACAACGCACGCGAGTGGGATTAATTGGATTTGGTAAAGCAGGACGGGCGGTTGCCTCAGTTTTGCTCAATGATAAGACTATTGATTTGGTTTGGGTGGTTCGAAAAACGCATACCTTAGAGAATAGATCAGTGCCTGAGTTTCTTGGCATTAATTCAGATGAGGAAGGAATTATCCACTGGATGGGTGATATGGATTTTAAATCCTTATACGCAAGCTCGCCAGTGGATGCAATTATAGATTTTTCCTCAGAGACTGGCATGGATTACTACGCTAAGGATGCAGCTGAGTATGGGATCACAATAGTGTCAGCAATTTCAAATCTACCCAATGATCGAATTAAAAAATTGAGGGAGTTTTCAGAAAACTCTCGGATTTTATGGTCACCAAACATTACTCTTGGTATTAATTTTCTAATTATTGCGGCCAAGACCTTACAAAACATTGCACCAGATGCGGATATTTCAATACTTGAGGAGCATTTTAAGTTAAAGCCAGAGACATCAGGAACTGCATTAAAAATCGCAGATGCATTAGATATTCCGCAAAGTAGTATCAATTCCGTAAGGGCTGGTGGAATAATTGGCGTGCATGAAATATTATTCGGTTTTCCATTTCAAACAGTTAGGCTTAAACATGAATCCATCTCCCGTGAGGCATTTGGAAATGGGGCAATTTTTGCCTTAAAAGAGTTACAGAAACATGAACTAGGCTTTTACAATATGGAGGAATTAGTTGGGCAATATTTTGTCGATGCAAACATGAAATATAAGAAATCTATTAAGTCGCCAAAGAAATTACGTTTGATAAATAGAATTTTTTACAGAATTATTCAAAGAATTAAACATACTTAATTTGAGAAATTAAATAAGTGGATTGTGAGGGGCTCGAACCCTTAGAACCTGCTGATTGAGAGGCCAAAATTATTTAATCGTAGGCGTACTGTATTTAGGGCTCATGGATACCCCCGACCCTCATGTTCTTTTCTAACTGCTAAGGCTTAGTTTTTTCCCTACGCATACTTGGGATAGTCACAGCACCGTATTTTTATTCTCTCCTTCCGACCATTAGCAATGGGGATGCTGGCCTGGGCGCTTGATGTAGGAGTTGCGTTAGCTGCTGTTAAATTCACAGGACTTTAACAGGTAACGCATTTAAATAAATCAACTCGCAAATTCGCAGAACGCATATTGTCTTACTATGACACCAGAATTTAGACCGGTGTTCTCAGGCGGAACTGGAAGGTCAGGAACAACGCTAGTTGGAAAGATACTGTCCAGACATGAATTTGTACTCGCAGGAAATCCTTATGAAATAAAGTTCTTGACAGGAAAAGGTGGGCTACTAGATCTAGTAGATGGTATTCCAATACCTTCAACTTCAAATATCTTGAAAATAGTTCATCTAATTAGTAGTGGTAGACGATTCCTTAACCTTGCGCAATCAAAAAGAAATATTGAGGAACTAGAGAAACGGATCCTTTATGATTGGTGGGAACGACCAGGTAAACGAGGTGGAACAGCGGGATTACATCTGGGATTCTCGCTACCGGCTCTAAACGCTGAAATTAAGCAATTAAAGTTAGAGTATAGAAAACATCCTTTGTGCAGTACACGGAATTTCTTTTATAAAGTGGTAACAAGCCATAAGAACTTCGAAAACTCGAAGGTATTTGTAGACACTACACCGACTAACATTGAAAGGGCCCACCAAATAAGTGAGCTTTTTGAAAGCGCGCTATTTATTCATATGCAAAGAAGTGGAAAGGATACGATCAGCTCCGTTTTAAGGGAGCCCTGGGGACCTAAAAGGCCATTGGCAGCCATTGATTGGTGGCAGAAAAAATTGCAGTCAGCAAATAGAGCTATCCGGCAGTTGGGTCCTGACCAATGTTTGAATATTAGGCTTGAAGACCTGGTTGCTGAGAAAAGAACGGAAACATATAAAGAGATACTCAAGTTTCTTAAGATTAGTGATCAAGAGCAAATGAATAAATACTTTGTTGAAGAAGTCGACGGAGATAGAGCGCATATCGGCAGATGGAAAAGTGATGAACGTTTAGATAATGAATTTCACAGGAAATTCAATAGAGCAGTTTCAGAACTGCTAGATGAAGGTATTCCCGCCTATTAAGTATCTAGAGGAGTTACCTAATTTACCGTTGGCCTCATTGGACCCCTAGAAATTACTTCATGATTGCGCTTTGGCATCCAGTGCCAGGAGTCGACAAACCGCCAAAATGCCGACATGTGAATAAGCCTGCGGATGATTCCCTAAGCCTTGCCCAGTA
>JAURFX010000070.1 GCA_030834065.1 Gammaproteobacteria bacterium | reverse complement strand
CTTGTATCATTCAGTTTAGTTTCAACAAGCCCTGAATACTGATTAGATTTACCGGCAATAACTTTAACTTTTATGCCTTGTTGTGTCTCGTCAATGCTAAATTCTTCGTGAGAAAATTCTTGATATCTAGGTTTGCATAATTTCTCATTTGACGGGAGATTTATCCAAACTTGAAAACCGTATAATAATCCATTTTTTTGAATAGGCATCTCGGAATGTATTATTCCCTTGCCTGCAGTCATCCACTGGACACCTCCATCTAAAATTTCACCTGCATGTCCTTTATTGTCCGCATGTTTGAGGCTTCCTTTCACAATGTAAGTAACAGTCTCAAAGCCTCTGTGGGGATGATCCGGAAACCCTGCAATATAATCTTTAGGGTTATCTGAGTAAAAGCAATCAAATAGAAGAAAGGGATCAATGTCTCCAGTGTAGGGAGTACCAATGTATCTGAGTAAATTTACCCCAGCACCATCTCGTGCCGGTATCGGATTAATCAGCTTAATGCTAGTATTCATAATCAAATTATATATTTTTTGGAGTTACTAAATGGAAAATATCGACATTGAAATTCAGCTAAAATCCAAAGCTTTTGATGCCTTAATCAAGCATTTACAAGATCGTACTGAGGTTCAAAATATTGACCTAATGAATTTAGCTGGATTTTGCAGAAATTGTCTTAGCAAATGGTATGTTGCTGCAGCTAAAGAAGAGGGGGTTGTTATCGATTATGAGGAAGCAAGAGAAAAAATCTATGGTATGCCCTATGAGACATGGAAAAAAAATTTTCAAAAATAACTAATTGGACCTACCTAGAGCTAATATCGCTAATTTAATTAAGCCATCCTTGTACTTCGTGTTTGGCAATGCTTCAAGTGCAGTAATAGCATGATTGGTTTCCTCAGATGCCCTATCAATGCAGTATTCAATTGACTCGGTCGCTTCTATAATGAGTAAAATTGATTTTAGATTTGTAAGATCCCCGTTGAGTATGGCTTCGGATATTAAATGATTTTCAGCGGCCGTTCCACGCTGTTGAGCAATAATTAATGGTAAGGTGGTTTTTCCTTCCATCAAATCGTCACCTATATTTTTTCCAAGTACAGCCTCGGATGAATTGTAATCCAGACAGTCATCTATAATCTGAAAAGCATTACCAAGATGGCGACCATAATTTTTTAGAGCGAGACAAATCTCTTTTGCTTGGTTTTGTATTACACCAGAAATTTCTGTAGTTGCTTCAAAAAGTGCAGAAGTTTTTCTATAAATAATCTGCATATAATCTTTCTCTGAAAGCTTAGGATTATTTGCAGACATAAATTGCAAAACCTCTCCCTCAGCAATTGTGTTCGTTGTGTTTGACATAATTTTCATCATTTGCTCATTCTCAATTTCATTCATGAGCTGAAATGCTCTCGAGTATAAAAAATCACCAACTAGGACGCTTGGTTTTGGGCCAAACTTTGCATTTGCCGTTGGCTTACCCCTTCGCAATAAAGATTGATCGACCACATCATCATGCAACAACGTTGCAGTATGAATTAATTCGATAATCAGAGCGGTAAGGACATGATTCGAAGGGCTTTCTGAGACGGCCCTTGAGGCTAATAGCGATACTAACGGTCTTATTCTTTTTCCTTTAGCATCAATAATATGCTGAGATATCTCATTGACAAGACGAATATCACTTCCTAGTCTTTGACTAATTAATCGATCGAAATCATTGAGATCATTATTAACCAAAGCATTTATGCGCTTTAAATTTAACTTTAAGTCAATATTTAATACCGGTATGGACATAAGAGAGTAATTTATCATAAAAATATAAAGATCAAAGGATCATTGACCTTTCATCATGAGACTAATAAAATGTGACATCTTTTATAGGTATATGTATGTTAGCTGTAATTAAAACTGGCGGTAAACAATATAAAGTTACTCAGGGCCAATATCTCAAGGTTGAAAGCCTTACAGGAGAAGTTGGTAGCTCAGTTACTTTTGATCAAGTATTACTCGCAGAAACTAATGGCGAGATAAAGGTTGGTTCGCCTTATATTGATGGGGTAACCGTAACTGCAGAAGTTGTGAATCATGGTAAAGCAAAAAAAGTTAATGTTATAAAATTTAAAAGACGCCAAAACTATAAAAGATTCAAAGGGCATCGACAAAACTATACTGAAGTTAAAATAACCGAGATAAAGGTTTTATAGGAGAATCAAATGGCACATAAGAAAGCTGGTGGTAGTTCTAAAAACGGAAGAGATTCAGAGAGTAAACGTCTTGGTGTCAAGAAATTTGGTGGAGAACATGTTATTCCAGGTAACATTATTGTTCGCCAAAGAGGTACAAAATTTCATGCTGGTATCAATGCTGCTCTTGGAAAAGATCATACCATCTATGCTGTTTCTGAGGGTGTAGTCACATTTAAGCAGCGCGGCGATAAAAATAGAAAATTTGTCGACATCTTCCCAGTAGCTTAACTTTTAATATATCTATATTTATTTTTAATGCAGATTATCCTGTAGGATAAGTTTTATGAATTTTGTTGATGAAGTTGAAATAACTGTCACTGGAGGCAAAGGCGGAAATGGTTGTCTTAGCTTTAGAAGAGAGAAGTATATTCCTAAGGGAGGGCCTGATGGTGGCGATGGCGGTTATGGGGGGTCGGTCTATATTCAATCATCAGAAACATTAAATACTCTTATTGATTTTAGATATAAAAAAAAATTTAATGCTGCTAATGGAAAAGATGGTGCCGGAAAAAATAGGTTTGGGCCAGGCGGTTCAGATTTAGTAATTTTCGTCCCCGTGGGAACAACTGTCATTAATGTGTCAACGAATGAGGTTATTTTTGACTTTATAGAAAAAGATCAAAAGGTCATAGTGGCTCGTGGAGGCAAAGGTGGCCTAGGTAATGCCCGTTTCAAGTCAAGTACTAACCAAGCCCCAAGGATGACCATTCCCGGCGAGCATGGAGATGAACGTCAAATTAAACTTGAACTGAGATCAATTGCAGATGTTGGATTGGTCGGATTGCCCAACGCAGGCAAATCTTCCCTCATTAGTAATGTTTCAGAAGCAAAGCCTAAAATTGCAGATTATCCATTTACTACTCTAAGTCCAGTATTGGGTGTAGTTAAAGTAAATGTTGATCAAAGTTTTGTAATTGCAGATATTCCTGGTCTCATTGAGGGTGCGGCAGATGGAGTAGGTTTAGGAATTAGTTTTCTTAAGCATATTGAGAGAACAAAGCTTTTACTCCATGTCATCGATCTTTCACCGAAACTTGAAAATGCAGATTTAACTCAATCTTTTTTTTCAATTAAGCAAGAGCTTGAAAAATATGGGCCGTCAGTAAGTGATAAGCCTAGATGGATTGTTCTCAATAAGTCTGACTTATTTCCTAGTGACTCAATCGGAAGAATCGTGAAAGAATTCATTAATGAAATTAAATGGGATGCTAATTATTATGTGGTGAGTTCAGTGACCGGTGAGGGGACGAAAGAGCTTATTAGAGATTTAGCTCAATATATTTCTTATGAATTAAGCACTTAAGCTTTTTAACGAAGCATTGAGCTTGCTTTTGTAGCCACTTGCCCTATTTTTTTTGATAATTCCTTTCGTGACCATCTTATCAATCACCGATTGAGCGGCCTGAAAGGATTTAGCGGCAGATTCGGTATCGCCGGCTGCGATCACTTGTTGAGTTTGTTTAATGGCAGTTCTAAGTTTAGAACGCAATGCCATATTTCTATTTCTCTGTTGAACAGACTTTTTTGCACGCTTAATTGCTGATTTAATATTTGCCAAAATTTTTACCTAAGTGATATAAACATTGAAAGTAGAGTATTATTCTGACTAGTACTCTTGAAGTCAAGCACAAAGATATGGAAATAAGAAACAAATTATTAGCCAG
>JAURFX010000045.1 GCA_030834065.1 Gammaproteobacteria bacterium | reverse complement strand
CCAGGCAAATCAGTCAAAGCAGACCGTACTGGCTCTGCTGCAGTAAAAAGTAAGTATTAAAAAGAGGAAGAGGTCAGGCTCATGAGTGTAATCAATACGAATATTAGTGCGCAGATAGCGGTAAATGCACTGATTAAGAACGACCGGGAGCAGGAGACCGCGATGGAGCGTCTCTCGACTGGTCTTCGTATAAATTCTGCCAAGGATGATGCGGCGGGGTTGGCGATTACTGAGAGGATGAAAGCAGAAGTTACCGGCCTGGAGATGGCCACTCGTAATGCTAACGATGCCATATCCATGCTGGAAACGGCTGAAGGGGCGACCCGAGAGATCGCCAGCGCCCTGCAGCGCATGCGTGAGCTGGCTGTCCAGGCGGCATCCGGCACCTATAACGATTCCGACCGTGTGGCGATGGACCTTGAGTTTGGTGAGCTGTGGACGGAGATGCAGCGCATTGCGACACAGACTACCTGGAACACCATGACCATACTCAATGGTGGTAATGACGTCACAACCAAAGACGTTCAGGCTACAAAAATCAATATTCAGCTAGGTAAGAGTAGCTCTCAGACTATGGAGCTGGTTATTAAGTCTTTTGATCCCAGGAATACTATCGACAACGAAGCTGTGATGCAGACACTTAATCCGGTTAGAGCCTTTGCTGGAGGAACTGGAACAAATGAGAACTCAGGAAATGCTGCTGGGGTAACTAAAGATACTAGCGCTTTTGGAACTGCAGTACTCTTCGTTGGTAATGGCGAGTTAGCTGGTGCGAATGCAGATACGCGTATCGACATAATTACATCTGCCAATGCCACATTCGCATTGACACAGCTTGATGTGGCAATCACCGCCGTATCAGCAGAACGGGCTATGTATGGTTCCTACATCGGTCGCCTTCAGGCCGCTGCAAATAATCTGACAAATGTTGCACAGAATCAGGATCAGTCACGTAGTCGTATCGAAGATACTGACTACGCGGTTGAGACATCGGAACTATCAAGGACGCAGATTATTGCCCAGGCCAGCACAGCGATGTTAGCCCAGGCAAATCAATCAAAGCAGACCGTGCTGGCTCTGCTGCAGTAAAAAAGCTTTAACGCAATTAAATAATTCGATAGAGATTAATTAAATGCCAGTGGTTAATACAAATATTTCTGCGCGTCTCTCCATCAATGCGATGAGAGCCAACGAGATAGCCCAAAATAAAGCCATGGGGCACTTGGCAACAGCAAAACGAATTAATTCTGTCTCAGACGATGCGGTAGGATTAAAGATCACACAAAATGCTTTGATGAGTGTAGGCGAGCTGCAGAGACTTTCTAGAAATATCATGGATGCAATTTCGATGATAGAAACCATAGACGGATATGCCGCCTCGATTGCAGCAAGCTTACAGCGCATGCGAGAGCTGGCTGTCCAGTCAGCCACTGGTACTTATACGGATTCAGACAGACAAGCTTTGGACCAAGAATTTGGCCAACTTTGGAGTGAAATACAGAATTCTGCACGTGGCGACAAATGGAATGGTAAATATGCAATGGCCGGATTCAATCCAACAGGTTTAGCTGCAGAAGGCTCTAGCAATAGAACAAACGCGCTGTGGTTACTGAATATCGATAAAAGAGTAAATACTATTAAAGATAGCCATCGTTTATTAACTGTCAAAAATTTTGATCCACAGTCAACATTCGAGCAGACGGCGCAGATGCAGACGGATGCAAGAGCATTTAATGCCGGCACAGGCCAAAATAAAAATTTTGCAATTAATGTATTTGCTCCAGATTTAATCTTGAATACACAAGGTACGTCTGTCTATGGTTCGGCCGTGCTATATGTGGGAAACGGTGCTGCAGAGGGCAATGCTACTAACACTCGAATTGATATAGCAAAACAGGCAAACGCAAGCTTTAGTATGACCCAGATTGATGCGGCTATTGAAGGCTTGTCACAAGAGCGATCTAAGTATGGCGCCTATATTTCGATGCTTGAAAATCATTTTTCAAACATAACAAATAGAGCAATTAACCAAGATACTACCCGTAGTAAGATAGAGGATACATCTTACTCAGAAGAAACGGCTGAGTTATCAAAGACGCAAATCGTGGCACAGGCAAGTACAGCAATGTTAGCCCAGGCTAATCAGTCAAAGCAGACAATCCTTGCTTTACTGCAGTAAAGATATATTGAGAAATAACAATGGTAGAAGCAAATACAAATAATGTGTCAGGCCCCGGAGCATTTACTGGCCAAATGACCATGCGGATGAATAAAGATACTAGCTTGAAGAAACATGATAAAGCTTTTGAAGAAATAACTTCAGATAGTGCTGAATATAGTCAAAGAGAATCGATGCTACAAAGTCATTATAAAAAACTTGTGGCAAGGGCAAATAGCCAGATCTTTAATCAAGAAAATATATCCGACAAAAACTATGTATTGGAGACGACTAATCTATCAAAAACCCGAATTATGTCTGATGCCTCTGCTGCCATATTGGCACAGGCGAGCAGGTCTAAGCAGGTATTTATCTCACTACTAGAGTCCGATATTTGAAATGCTAATAAGGAATAATGCTTAGTGATTTATTATTTTAGCCTATTTGAAAGTTAAATTAAAAAATAGGCAGCAGAATTTAGCCTGGGGCAGGCAGGGGAAGACCCCTGACCTCCTTCCCCGAGATGCCCCAGGCTAAATATTATTGATATTCATGACTCATGTGTGAGCCATGAATACGGGGATTTAGCCTAGGGCAGGCAGGGGAAGACCCCTGACCTCCTTCCCCGAAACGCCCTAGGCTAAATGTTATTAGTGATTTGTGTGCAATACACAATTCTCGATAGGGGATTTGGTTAGCTGTAATGACTGATCATAGTATTTAGCAGCCTCATTAACCAAACATGAAATGTGGTCTGTCTCCAGAAGGAGGGGAATAGACTTAACGAATTAGCCTGGGGCGGGCAGGGGAAGACCCCTGACCTCCTTCCCCGAGAAGCCCCAGGCTAATATTTCTATACAGTTACAACTGTCCAGTTTGTAACAATCCAGATAGATATCCTTCCTGCACGTGTCAAATTCCTGACATATATTAATCGTAACTTATTGTAATTAAAGAATATATAAAAGTTGGCATTTATATTGCTAAACATGGCCTGTGCACAAGAGAAGTTAGGTTATGAATAGTATTAGTGAAGATTACCCATTTGCCTTTGTCGACCCCAAAAGTGTCGAGCTATTTAATCTGGCGACAAAGGTCGCTAGGGCAGATATACCCGTCATGATTACCGGTCCATCTGGAGTTGGTAAAGAGGTGCTTGCCCGTGTTATTCATGAAACTTCAAATCGATCAGACAAACCTTTTATAGCAATAAATTGTGCAGCCATACCTGAGCAGCTTGTTGAAAGCACTTTATTTGGGCATGAAAGAGGTGCCTTTACAGGAGCAAATGGAAGATCTAAAGGATTTTTCGAAGAAGCAAACTTCGGGACAATGTTCCTTGATGAAATTGGTGAAATGCCAACAAATCTTCAATCTAAAATGTTGCGGGTATTACAGGAAAAAGAAATATATCGGATTGGTGCCACGAAAGCCCTACCCATTGATATAAGAATAATTTCTGCAACAAATATAAATATAAGTGAATACATAGACAAAAAATATTTTCGTGAAGATTTATATTATAGGCTTAGTGGATTTGTTTTAGAGATAAAAAAACTGAATGAACGTGTTCTTGATATTGAACCACTCGCAAGGATATTCATTCAAAAGCATTCGAATGGAGAGAGAATAGATTTATCAAGAAATGCTCTTGAAAAGCTAAAGCATCATTCCTGGCCAGGAAACGTACGTGAGCTTGAAAACGTAATATTTAGATCTCTAATTCTTAGAGATGATTATGTTATTGAAGATAAACATATTGTATTTGACCTAAACACTCAGTATCAAAAAGATAATATTTCTGAGTCAATAGAAAAGTATAGAAATACAAATAATGACAGCCTTTCCTTCAGTAACAGAAATGACGAAAAGCATGAGTTAAATATTATTCTTTCTGCGCTAAAAGAAAGTGAAAATCGACTTGAAGCTGCAAATCGATTGGGAATAAGTACACGGACACTCCGTCTGAAATTGCAAAATTTTAGAGATCTTGGATTTCAAGTTCCTCAAACATATGCTCGAAAGGTATAGAAATATTTATGGAAATTAATGAGAGCTCGCAATATTTATTATCTCAAATTAGAGATTATCAGAATAAAATTCAATCTAGCAGGATTGATAGTTTTCGTACGCCTGAGATACAAGAGATAAAACCGAGAAATAATTTCTCCGATAATTTAACGCAAGCACTAAACCAAACTTTAAATAATGTGAATGAATTACAAGGTATTTCTCTTTCTGCACAGCAGGAGTACCAAATGGGCGGTGATATTCCGCTAACAGATGTTGTAATGAAAATGCAAAAAGCATCTTTGGCTATGGAAGCCACAATACAAATACGAAATAAAATTTTAACTGCATATCAAGATATAATGAATATGCCGGTTTAGATGATTGGCTAGGGTAAATAAATATGTCTGATGCGATGGCGATAACAGATGCAAGAGATTTATCTCAAGGTGCCGGTGCGAAACCTGCTTCTACAAACGCTGTTGAGGTAAAAAAATCAAGCAATGTTGCTGCAGTTAATGCAGTCACACAATACATTTCAAACCCGCTATTAAGGCGTGCGCTTCCAGGCCTCGTCGGTTTATTCGGCTTGTTATTGTTTGTTGTAATTTATCTAACCCTTAGTACTGCTGAGTCAAGACCTTTGTATCCAACAATGTCAGAGGAGGATCGGAGCGAGGCTTTTGCTCTGCTTCAGTCAAATGGTATGTCAGTATCAATAGATCAAATGAATGGATCGATATTGATACCAGCGGATGAATATTATGAGGCAAGGATGCTGCTGGCTTCGAATGGTCTTCCACGAGATGGAAGCACGCAATCTATAGATGCTCTTACAAATGCCTCTTCCATAACTTCAAGTCAATTTATGGAACAAGCAAAATATACTGCAGCTATAGAAAATGAGATATCAAAAAGTATAGAGAAGATTTCATCTGTTAAAACAGCCAGGGTGCATTTGGCTGCCCCCCGGCAAAGTTCTTATATACGTAATAGGCAGCCAACTAAATCGTCTGTCGTCATTGAGACATATCCGGGTCGAATTATAAGTCCGTCTCAGGTTCAAGCTATTGTTAACTTAGTGGCATCTAGTGTGCCTTACTTATCGATTGATGACGTATCAGTTGTTGACCAGATGGGTACATTGCTTACCGATAGAGAGCAATTCGGATTACTAGAAGCTAATGAACATGCTGAATTTAAACGTTCCTTGGAGGAAGAATATCGATCAAAAATTTTAGGGTTACTTGGTCCTGTTTATGGATTGGATAACATACGTGCTGATGTAGATCTTACCCTTGATTTTACTGAATTTGAATCTACAGCTGAATTATTTGATAGGAACAGAAATGGTCCAAGCACCAGATCGGAAATGCTCTCGCAGGATCTGTCCAGTACCACGCCAGCAGAAGGAATTCCTGGTGGAACAACTAATATAGCTCCTGCCGATACTGTTTTAACGGAAGGAGAAAATAATCAAATTGCTAATCAGACAGCTAACGTTACTAGTAGTCAGACAACTCGAAATTATGAGGTTGATCGTGAAATACAATATCAAAAGAATCCGTCCGGAGAAATTTCTAGGGTTAACGTTGCTGTTGTGATAAATGAGGATAGCTTTATTACACAAAGTGAGACTGATGACGAAAACAGCCCAATCGATACAAGCAATATTGAAAGGTTAGTAGCAAGGGCTGTCGGTGTTGATGAGGTGCGGGGCGATACAGTAATGGTATTAGTTTCTCGATTCTTGGAGGTTGAAGAAGAAATTATACCTTGGTATCAAAATGAGCTTTATATAGAGTACATAAAGCAGCTTGTGATATTTATAATGTTTGTGATCTTCGCCTTAGCTGTATTGAAACCAATCGTCTTAAGTTTTCTAGGCGTTGAAATAGTTACCAAATCGAAGAAGAAAGCCGAAAAAGGTAAGAAAAGGGTTGTTGTCAGAATGGGTGAAGATGGCCAAGAAATGGAAGAAGAAATTGATACTCTTGATGCAGAGGATGCTGAAGAGCTCAATGAAATTCTTCGAGATGGCGGCACCGTACTTAGAACTGAAGAAGATGTATTGAAGAGGGCAGAGGAGACCGGGGAGACCCTGGAAGAGATAAAAGCACGACTCAAGCCAAGGAAAACAAATGTTTCTGCTGATATGTTTGATACCGCAAATACATACGATGATAAGGTTGCAATTGTCCGTATGCTAGTTGAAGAAGATGCATCTCGAGTTGCAAGCTTACTTAAAAAGATGCTTACAGCACCTAGAGGTTAAGACATGGCTGATAATACACAGAAAAAGGAAGGTGCAGCCGATGATCTATCCGCTGATGTAGCGGAAAGTTTATCAATGCTGAGCCCTGCTGAAAGAGCAGCAGTAATTCTACTGCTTTTGGGTGAAGAGCAGGCATCTGAAATTATTAAGTATATGTCTCCTAGAGAAGTTCAGAGTCTTGGCGCGACAATGGTTAGTGTATCTGACTTATCACAAGAAGCCGTAAATACTGTATTGGACGATT
The DNA here is from genome assembly GCA_030834065.1 of Gammaproteobacteria bacterium. Classification (GTDB taxonomy): domain Bacteria; phylum Pseudomonadota; class Gammaproteobacteria; order Steroidobacterales; family Rariloculaceae; genus JAURFX01. The sequence continues at coordinate 866 of JAURFX010000045.1, read as the reverse complement.
TCGTTGATACTATTAAAAAACAAACAAATATTGGCCTAGGCGCAAGAGATTATGTATCTAACGTTTTTATTAAAGCATTAGGTGACGACAAGGCAGCCTCTGTTTTAGGCAGAATTATGCCTGGTTCAACAAGTAAGGGATTAGATGTACTTCAATGGATGGATGCAAGATCTATTGGGGAGATGGTTCAGGAAGAGCATCCACAAATAATTGCGATAGTTTTATCTGTTCTTGAATATGATATTGCTGCAGACGTTTTGAACTATCTTCCAGAAAATTTGAGACCAGAAGTGGTTTATAGGATAGCTGCTTTAGAAACAGTACACCCCAATGCGATGAATAAGCTTGAAGCTGTAATCCAAAAGCAGTTCTCATCAAGCTCAAGTGCAAAAGCCTCAAGTTTTGGCGGCATAAAAGCCGCAGCAAAAATTATGAACTTTACAAAAACAGATCTAGAAGGCGCAATATTGAGCGGTGTTAGTACCATTGATGAGGAAATGACAAACCAAATTATGGACAATATGTTCACATTTGAAAACTTTGATGGGCTTGATAATCGGAGTGTTCAAACATTAATGAGAAATGTCGACAGCGATCTACTTATGACAGCCCTTAAAGGGGGGGCAGAGACTGTCAAAGAAAAATTCCTGTCAAATATGTCTAACCGTGCAAGATTAATGTTCCTCGATGATATGGAGGATAAAGGTCCTATCAGAATATCAGATGTTGAGGAAGCTCAGAAAGATATCTTGCGTATTGCAAGGCGATTATCTGATGCTGGTGAAATTGTATTAGCAGGTAGAGGGGATGACTTTGTCTAATAATGAATTTATCAACTGGAGTAATTCGAAAAAAATTAAAAACAT
>JAURFX010000087.1 GCA_030834065.1 Gammaproteobacteria bacterium | reverse complement strand
AGAGCGACAGTACCCTCAGAAAATCTTCTTCCTCGGCAAATTCAGTGTCGTGAAATTTTTTATTGATACTAAATCCTGCATTATTAACAATGATCGCAATCTCTTTGTTAATACATCCCTCATGTATTAACTTCGGGGCATTGTTATCTTTAAGATCTGCAACGATATAACTCACATCAATGGAATATTTTTGCGCTAATGATTGTGATATTTCTTTAAGCCTTTCCTCTCTTCTTGCAGTTAATACTAAGTTATAGCCTATGCTGGCAAATTCATTTGCCACTGCAAGACCAATGCCAGAAGATGCGCCCGTTATAAGAGCATACTTCTTCATTGCTATAGTTTTTTAAGATTGAGAAAGCCTAAATCATCAGAGATAAACTGATGTATCTCTACTGTTTCCCCGAGCTCATTGACCACTAAATAATTATCAGCACTCGTCTGATCATCAGAGCATTGCCTATTATGCTTCATGCTTGCTCCAATCGATTCGGCTTCCCAAGGGGAGCAGATCATCTGATAGTTATAGGATCCCGTCACAATAACCTGATCAGGCATATAATTTAATACAGCATTGATATCTGATTCAGGAATAATAACCTGAAATATTTCCCAGCCATTGAACCTTATGATTAATCCATCCTGATTCGCAAAGGCTGTCTGGTCGTCTAGGCTTATAGGGTAAAGGTAGGCTTCTTGATCAAGATATTTGGCAGACCATAAAAATTGATCCACATCTACCGTGTCATCCCTAGAAGATTGAAGTGCTGTAAGCTGGGTTGAGTAACTGGCGCACCCTTGATATATAATAAAGATAACTAACAGTAAAAAATTTTTAATCATTGCAAATAAGAGGGGTCAGCATGCTGCATAGAAAACCAAAACTGGCCTAAAAATCCATCTAAGTATTGTCCCCCATCCCTCTGGATAAACCTAATTTTATTCCTACCTCTTCTCGAGATATTTTGATTAATATAATTTGACCATGGGACTGTAAAATAAAGCCCCTTGTCAAAGCTTCCCTCACCAAAGTCTTCAAATGGAACATCAGTGAAAGTCGCAAAAGCACCGACTTCCCATCCAGACTCAAAGCTTCTCCTGATATCAATAGTTGCGCCTTTGTCTCCCGCTAAGTATTGACCCGCATGAATGGCAATATCCATATCATAAAATGGTGAGTCCCAGTATCCGCTGACAAAAAAAGTTGTTGCATCTAGCTCATTAAAACCAAGGCCCCTGTCAAAAGCGCGTTGCCTTAATTTTGCAAAACTTATTCCGTAAGCAAAATCGCTAAAGGGGTTGTAATTCAAAAGGTCAATATTAAGACCAGCGTACATCCACTCCAGATAGCCAAATGAAATGTCATACCTCCAGGTACTATCTAGGTTGCCTCTTTTGTTTATGTAGAGATAATCTAATCCGGTCTTTCCCTCTGTCAGATATCTCATAAGTTCGGTTCTTACATGAGGCAGTACACTGCTTGCATCTCTTCTATTATCGTCAAACTCATCATAGATTGACCACTCGTACCGACCAAGCAACACCCATTCTCGGGGCATTCGAAAAGTGATGTTAGGGCCAAAGGTTAGCCATGGCCTCAGTGGGTTGTCAGGATCAAAAAGTTGTTGTTTAAATTTAAGCGACCAGTCAAGATTAAAATCTGAGATACCTCTAGTGCCCCAAAAGGGCGAACTATAAACATCAAGGCCCGATAAGGAAGAATCACTAATTGATCTCTCAAGTCTATACTCATGCAAGTCTACATCTATCTCATACAGCTGAAAGCCCTCATCTAGAAGAATAATTCTTGCATGATTAATGTTTTCAGGAAGGTGGATGGATAAAAGGTCCATTGTCTCGGTCACTAAATCTTCTACGTAGTTAATCCTAGAGGCTGAAATCACCAAAATGATTGCGTCTTCATCTATCTCGCCGTCAATGATATTTAAACCTCGCCTATAGGCGTCATAATTTAATAGCTCAAATAAATTATTACTGATGCTTCCGGGTAGCAGTGAGCTTAAATTTGATAAATTTGTTTTATATGCTCTTGGTGTATGTCTCGTATTGGTAACAAAGTCAGCGGTTAACCCCCAATCGCCATGCTGACGACTTAGCGTAAAGGCTGTGTTATCGTCTCTATTCCATTTAATTCCATAATTGATTTGGGTGGCATACTCAATATTGGTTGATTGATCTCCAGAAAAGTTATCTGAGGAATACTCTACTTGCAGCTCAATGGGTAAGCTATTTAACTGGTAGCTGAGTCCGCCAAATAAACCTGCGCTCTCACCTGAAAAAAAATCAGAGCCCCTTACTCTTCCTCCAAGCCCAACTGATCCAGTTCTACTTGAAAATTGATCAGAAATAAAAGTGAGTGGATTAGTAAATTGTCCATCACCCGACAGCCTGCCCCACCCCATACCAAGGCTCAAAGACAATTTATCAAAAGTTTTAGACGCGACAAGATACTCTCCACCAAACAGTGCAGTTCCGCCTATGTCCCTAATTCCAATCGCGACTTCGGGAAGATATACAGACTCTTTTAAAAGTCTCGCCTTGACCTCAATGTTCCTATCCCATATCCATGAGGTGTGAAATCCTGAATATCTAAAGGTTCCCATTAAAAAGGGCGTAATTTGGTAGGTCAAAGCTGTGCCCTCATGAAAAAAATCCCGAGAGTGAGTAATTTTTATATCCGTATCACCTAGCATGTAGGCTGAGGGCATATCAATATATCCAACGCCTCCATAATCTTGAGCATTTAAATTAAAGCCCAATATAATGAGTGAATATATTAGAAAGATCCTTTTAGCTCTTTGCATATGCTTGGATTATATAAAAAAAAGGGGCCAGTGGCCCCTT
>JAURFX010000097.1 GCA_030834065.1 Gammaproteobacteria bacterium | reverse complement strand
GATACTCAACAAATACATTCCCAACTTGGTCACTGGCACAACCTTTTAGAATTTTGGCACATAATGGAGAAATAAATACATTAAAAGGCAATATAAATTGGATGAGCGCGCATGAACCAAGAATAACGCACCCATTTTTCAAAGAACGAATAAGTGATTTAAAACCAATCCTTGATCCAGACGCATCCGACTCAGCTTCTCTAGATGCCGCATTTGAGCTTTTAGTGCAAACTGACCGTGATTTACCAATGGCAAAGTCAATGATAATTCCTGAAGCATGGTCTAACCGACCAGACCTATCAGAGGAATTAAAAGAAATGTACGCTTACTGTAATGCTGTAATTGAACCTTGGGATGGACCAGCAGCAGTCTGTGGAAATTTTGGAGATTGGATAATTTCTGGAATGGATAGAAATGGCTTACGCCCCCTAAGATATATTATTACTAACGATGATTTACTTATCTCTGGCTCAGAAGTGGGGATGATTAAAATTGAGGAAAAAAATATTATTAAAAAAGGCAGAGTGGGCCCTGGCGAGTTAATAGCTATAAATTATAAAGAAAATAAATTTTATGAAAGTATCGAATTAAAATCTAAACTTAGCAAAAGACACCCTTTTGGAAACTGGAATAAAAAAACAATAAAGCTTGATGAAATAATAGAGACTCAAAAATCAAATAATTATTTAAATGATTTTGATAAGGATCTTACTTATCAGTTAGCAAAGTCTTTTAATGTAACTTTAGAAACATTAGATCTAATTCTTGATCCGATGGCATCAACCGGCCAGGAGGCAATTGGTTCAATGGGGGATGATGCGCCTCTTAGTGTTTTGACAGAAAGATACCGAGGTTTACATAGTTTCTTTAAGCAAAATTTTAGCCAAGTCACAAATCCACCTATCGACAGCTTACGTGAGCAGGTAGTAATGAGTCTTAAAACTAGACTTGGTAATCTTGGTAATATTATTGAAGAAGATGAAGAACAATGCAATTTAGTACTTTTGGAAAGCCCTGTATTGTTAAACAATGAGCTTGCAGTACTTAGAAATCATCTCTCTCAAAATACTCATGAAATTGATTGCACATATATTAAGAACGAAAAAACTAATTTTTTAAACGAGATTCAAAGAGTATGCTCCGAGGCAGAATACGCAGTTAGATCTGGTGCTCAGCACCTCATCATATCTGATAAAGCAATTAGTCAAGACAGAATAGCTTTACCAATGATTTTAGCAACCAGTGCTGTTCATAGTTATTTGGTTAAGAATAACTTAAGAACTTTTACATCATTAAATGTTTCATCTTTAGAATGTTTAGATGTTCATTATTTCGCAGTTTTGATCGGGGTTGGAGCTACAACAGTAAATGCTTCTTTAGTAGAAAATCTAATCACCGATCGTCTAAATAAAAATATTTATAAAGGATTAGAGTTTAAAACTTTAACTACTAACTATAAAAAAGCGATTGAGAAAGGCTTAAGAAAAATAATTAGTAAAATGGGCATCTCTATTATTAGCTCTTATAGAGGCGGAAGGAATTTTGAAATTATTGGTCTTAGTAGAAGTATGGTTGAAAGTTTTTTCCCTGGTATGTCCTCTAGAATTTCAGGTATTGGATTAGAGGGTTTAGAAAAAAGAATTAGAGAGCAGCACACTATAGCTTTTCAAGGCAACGATACTCTTTTAGATATAGGAGGGGAGTTTCGTTTCAGATCTAACAGCGAGCTGCATGCCTACGAAGGTACATCAATACATCTGCTTCAAGAGGCTGTTACAAGAGATTCCTATAATTTATATAAAAAATACGTAAGTAGAATATATTCTACAAAACCAATTCAAATAAGAGACCTATTACAGCTTAACTATATTAAACCCCCATTAAATATTGACAATGTTCAAAGTATCTCTGAAATAAGAAAAAGCTTTGTTTCACCGGGTATTTCACTTGGCGCTTTAAGCCCTGAAGCTCACGAAACTCTTGCTATTGCAATGAATAGAATAGGTTCTAAGTCAGATAGCGGAGAAGGTGGTGAAGATTCGAGGAGATATAAACAATTAAAAAATGGAGACAATCCCAGCTCAGCTATTAAGCAGGTTGCTAGTGGAAGATTTGGTGTAACTGCAGAATATCTAAATAATTGTAGCGAAATAGAAATAAAAATAGCACAAGGCGCAAAACCGGGAGAGGGTGGACAACTACCAGGTTTTAAGGTTACTGATTTAATTGCTAGGTTAAGACATAGCACAAAAGGGGTTACGTTGATTAGTCCACCTCCTCATCACGATATATACTCAATAGAGGACTTGGCACAACTTATTTATGACTTAAAGCAAATAAATCCTATTGCTAAGGTATGTGTTAAATTAGTAGCTCAATCAGG
>JAURFX010000020.1 GCA_030834065.1 Gammaproteobacteria bacterium | reverse complement strand
TAGTAGAAAGCAGCTCCCTTGGAGCCCAACACAAAGCGGAAGTAATACTTCCTTTACTATGACACGACAAAATTATGTTGCGGCGATTGACGCTTTGAAAAAGCTGAAAGAGATTGCAGTAAGGGTATTGGGTGGTCAAGTTGAGGATTACGATATAGCCAATGAAAGAGTGTTTAACATAAATAATTCTGAACTCTCTCTAAGTTATGCTGAGTGCGCACAATATGCAGTCGAATTTGGAGAATATTTTGATGGCAGTGAAGTCCCAAATAATCTTCATGAAATTACTGTTTTATCTGTCAATGAACTTGTTGGTTCAGGCTTAATTGGTGTTGCTAAAGATGAGATTCCAAGGCAAGGACTGGTCGCAGGGATTGCTGTAGGCGCTTGTGAGATAGAACTTGATACTGAAACAGGAAAAGTAGAAATATTAAACTATTTTGGGATATCTGACTGTGGAACCGTGCTCCATCCTCAGAGTCTTGCTACACAGATAAAGGGAGGCGCAGTTCAGGGATTTGGAATGGTATTAAGTGAGAAACATATCTATGATCCCCAGAATGGTTTGCCCGGAAATATAGGGTTCTTACAAAATAAACCCCCAAGCTATTTGGATGTTCCATCGGTAATGGATGCTGGAGCTGTTGAGATTCCTGACCCACAGAATCCCGTAGGCGCTAAAGGTATGGGTGAGCCACCGCTAGGATGTGCTGCTGCGGCATTAACTTGTGCAATTTCAAATGCCTTAGGTGGTATTTATTTTAATCGAGTACCCATCACTCCAGATATGATTATTAATAATCAGAGTGGACAGCCACAAAGTTATTCAACATTACAAGTAAACACCGCTTAAAAGGGGATTAATATGAAATTTATAGTTACTTTATTGATGAGTTTTTCTGTCATTATCAGTCATTCGGCTGAGATCGAACATCCCTTTGCTGTTAGCGAAAATGACTCGACGAATGCGGTTACTGAAATTAGGCATTCTGATCAGTTGTCGACAACGGTTTTCGCTGACCTCGATGGTTATCTAAGGCATATGGCAGTTGGACCCGATGGGACTGTATATGTTGCTGTAACCGTAAGGATGGGTAGGGGTTCAGCCATGGGAATCTATGCCCTGAGGGATGAAGATAATGACGGTCATGCAGAAATTCAGCAAGCTTTTGCAACTGATATTCCTGGTACTGAGCTTTTATTTCATGATGGCTATTTATACTTTGGGTCAAAAACAGAAATATATCGCTTTGCTATTCCTGAAGGACAATATATTCCAGAAGAACCCCCTGAAATCGTTGTTGCTGGTTTCCCTGTGCAGCAAAGACATGAGGCTAAGACTTTTGCAATTGATGGGGATCATAATTTATTTGTAAACGTTGGAACGCCATCCAATACATGTCAATTTGAATTCAGGACTCGAGGCTCGCAAGGCCAAATTCCTTGTCCGCAGCTTGAATATCAATCTGGAATTTGGCGTTTTAGCGCCGATGAGCTCAATCAGGATCACATAAGAGATGGCGTAAGAGTTGCAACTGGAGTAAGAAATGCCATGGCTCTTGAGTGGGATCAAAAGACAAACCAGGTTTATTTTTTAAATCATGGAAGGGATGCATTAAATATGCTCTTTCCAGATTTATACACTGCAGAGCAAAGCGCAATTCTTCCTTCTGAGGAAATGCATATTCTTACAGAAAATGGAAATTATGGATGGCCTTATACTTATTACGACCATCTGGTAGGCGAGCGGATGCTTGCTCCGGAATACGGTGGTAATGGTTCGATAGTTGCTGATGCTAGGTATGGTTATGCCGATCCTATAATTGCTTTTCCTGGTCACTGGGCCCCAAATGATATTCATTTTTATAAGGGTAGTATGTTGCCTGATGAATTTCATCAAGGGGCTTTTGTCGTATTCCACGGGTCATGGAATCGTGCACCTCTCCCCCAGGATGGGTATAAGGTAGTTTTTGTGCCTTTTGATGACCAGGGTATCCCAAATGGAGATTGGTTTACTGTTTTGGATGGATTCAAAGGAACCGATATATTGTTAAGTCCTGATGATGCACGACATAGGCCTACTGCTATTACTGAGGGTAATGATGGTGAGCTTTATGTTTCCAGCACCATCAGTGGACGAGTCTGGAAAGTAACGACAAACGAATAAAAACTATTAGCCTTATGAGGTATTACCTCTTAATTTTTGCGTTTGTAATAAGCACAACTGTTCATGCTGATGCTGATAATGGCTTGTCTGTGTATCGGGATAATTGTCTCGCTTGTCATATGTATGATAGAAGAGGCGTATCAGGCATGGCACCCACGCTATTAAACAGTCCTTGGATTATTGGAAGTGATGAATTGCTCGCAGGTTATCTTTTAACAGGTGGCTTTGGCCCACAAGTTCTTATGGCTCGTTTTGATTATCTTACAAATGAAGATTTAAGAGATTTAATCGAGTATCTAAGACTTGAAGAAGGCTTAGATACAACTATTAACACTGAACAAATTCAACAAATAAGAATGAGATACCAAGGAGAAGGGCTCTATGACTGATTATATTTTTAAACCAAATATACCGGTAGCAAAAATTCATAATTCAAATGAATTATTTCCTATTCACAGAGTTTTTTGTGTCGGAAGAAATTATGCTGACCATGCAATTGAGATGGGTCATGATCATAGAGAGCCTCCATTCTTTTTTATGAAACCCGCACACGCCATTAATCATAATAAAAAACATCCATACCCTGGAGCTACAAATAATTATCATTTTGAGATGGAGCTGGTAGTAGCCATAGGAAGTTCTGGCAAGGATATCAGCGTATCAAGCGCTTTGGATTATGTTTTGGGGTATGCTTGCGGTATTGATTTTACACGACGAGATTTACAACAGGAGGCTAAAAATAAAGGGCGACCATGGGAAACTGGAAAGGCATTAGATCACTCCGGACCCATATCTGAGTTAGTTCAATTGCCCAAAGACTTTCCGATAAAAGATCAGATAATCAGACTGGAGGTCAATGGAGAGGAAAAGCAAAGCTCAACAGTAGGCCATATGATATGGTCAGTTGAGGAGGTCATATCGCATTTATCATCCTATTTTGAGCTTCAGCAAGGTGATTTAATCTTTACAGGGACTCCAGCTGGAGTAGGCCCCGTGATTATTGGTGATAAGGTATTTGGCGAAGTCTCAGGCGTTGGTAGTATTGAGCTTGAGATAGTTTAGTCTTTATATTTGGTTTTTATTAACTCTGAGGCTATGGAGATTGCTATTTCTGATGGGCTCCTTCCTCCAAGATCAAGCCCTATAGGTGCATGGATTTTTTTAATATCTTTGTCATGAATGTTTTGATCATTTAGGAAGGCAACTCTCTTTTCATGAGTTTTTTTGCTACCCAGACAACCAACATAAAATCCTCCGCCATGCTTTAGAAAAAATTCTACTGCGGGGTTGTCAATCTTTGAGTCATGACTCAGCGCAATTAAAGCAGACCGATGATGCACATGCTTTGATAAAAGAAACTCCTGTGGATATTGATCGATTATATTTACATTTGGGAATCTCTCCTGTGTTGCAAATACTGGTCTTGGATCTATCAAAGTTACATCAAAGTTTAAATTTTTTAGAAGAGGGATTAAAAACTGGGCGACATGTACAGCCCCTGTAATAAAGACTTCATAGTTTTTTTGGATGGGTTGAATAAATATGTCTCTATCTGAAAGGTAGGTTGCTTTATCTTCAACAAACGCTAAATCAACATAATTTTTATGTTCCGATGTGGCACTTGGGCTCATAGATCGAATCACTTCAAAAAAACCGGTTGTAAGATCTCGAATGTACACACCCTCATCAATTGTATTGATATGAGGCTCTACAGAGGCTAGATGTGCATCAAGACTTTGCAAATGGATTTTTAACTTTCCGCCGCATGTTAAGCCTACAGCCCATGCCTCTTCATCCTCAATACCATAGTCTAAAAATAGCGGTTTGCTAGGATCCTTAAAAATAGCCTCAGAAGATGCAATGACTGCAGATTCAACACACCCCCCTGAAATAGAGCCCTCAAATTCCATATTATCATTGATAACAATAAGGCTACCAACAGGCCTAGGAGCAGAGCCCCAAGTCTCAATGACTGTCCCAATAGCAATCTTATATCCTTGACGGTACCATGATATTGCTTTTGTAAATATATCTAGATTTGTCATAAGATAATAATAGTATTCATCATTTAGGGTTAAGTATATGCTTCAATTTCTAATTTCAATACCTCTATCGCTAACCAGTCTCATTTTGAATATTCTGCTAATTTTTATTTTTTCTGTATGGGTAGGAAGATGCAGAATAAAATACCACTCTCCAGCCCCAGCAATGGGGGATAATATAAAAATACAAATAGCTAATAGAATTCACTATAACTCTTTGGAATTATTCATATTATTTCTTCCTCTTTTTACTATATTTGTTGCTTTTTATGAAGATTTTTATGGTGCAACGGTGGGTTTTTCATTTTTAATTGCTAGAGTTATATTTGCATTGGGTTATTGGAAGGATCCACCTTATCGATCTTTGGGCGCGATCCCTTCGTTTATTATAATTATCATCTTGATAGTCTTTGATCTAATTGCCATTATATAGATGTATCAATTTAACTTTGAGGGGGCTCATATGAGTGATATGAAATGGACTAGAAGGGACATGGTTAAGATGGGTCTTTTTAGTGTTGGTGCACCAACTTTAGGCATGGGTGCAATGGGGGCATGGGCGCAAGGCTATGATCTTGGTCCAGGTAATTATTTAGTTGATGTTGTAGGGGGCGGTGATAATGCACAACTATATACTGGTATACCGGTTGAGGGTGGCGGTCAAATGGAGATAAGGCTTAATCAGTCAATCTATACCGATGACCCTCATGAGATACAAGTTGCTCAGAGATTGGAGCCATTCAATCCGCTCTCTTGGTATAACGAGTGGAAACGTGTGGCCGATATCAATGAAGAGATAGCTGTAGGCTATGAAGAGGCCGGTCTTGATGTTTCTGCAAGAACTTATTATGCAAGGGCTTTTACATTTTCAAGGCTTGCAATAGTCTATCAAGAGGATTCGGATGCGACCATGATGCCAGGCTATATGAAGATGCGTGAAATGTTTGAAAAGGCAAATCCAGTTGGTGCCTCAAATTTTGAGAGGGTAACGATTAATGTCGATGGTACAAACCTCGATGGCTTTTTTAGGAAGCCACCTGGTCCAGGACCGCACCCGGCCGTCATCGCTTATCAGGGTGCTGATTCATTAATGCATAGCAGCATTGGTGGTGCTGGGGGATTTGTCTCAAGAGGAATGGCCTATCTTGTTGTAGATTTGCCTGGACAGGGTGAGGCAAAGCGTATCCATCACCTTTACATGCAACCTGATACCGAAAGGTATGTCAGTGACCTAGTAGATTATCTTGAATCTAGACCGGATATTGATTCTGATCGAATTGCTATTCGCGGTATAAGTATGGGTGGTTATTCTGCACCTAGGGCTGCAGCAAGCGAACCAAGACTTAAGGCTGTTGCATGTGCCTCTGCTTCATACTCAGTCTTAGCTGATCTTTTTGATTTTTATCCACCGATTAGAGATAGAGTAAGATGGATTATAGGTGCTGAATCATTAGAGAGCGCTAGAAGACAGCTTCAGGATTACCACATGGGCGATGTGGCTAGGAATCTTGAGTGCCCCATGTTAGTGGGCTATGGTCCTACGGATAGAATTATGGATCCCGAAGGTGCATTAAATCTATATAACGCATGCGTAAACTCACCAAGACAAATGTGGGCTGACGCTGGGCATCCTCATCACGATGAGAAATCCGGTGGTCCGGTAGATCTTCGACTACCAACCCTTCAAGACTGGATGGGAAGAGCGCTCGGCGCAATTTAAATGTTGCTATAATACGGGTAGATATCCTTAATGATGTCTGCCCGTATTTATGCCATTAAGCGTCAAATTATTTGTTAGAGACTTGCTCTCTGGGAGCTCCTTACTTTTTTTAGTATGCCTCATCACTGCTGTTGCTTCATTGAGTACGGTAAGTTTATTTACTGACAGGGTAAGGCAGGCCATTACGCAACAAGCCGGTGAGTCGCTTGCTGCAGATATTAGAATTGAATCAGATCTACCAATTCAAGCTGAGCTTAGGGATATCGTTTCAAGCTCGAGTCTAATTTCGGCAGATATTATTAATTTTAGGTCTGTGGTTATGCAGGGCTTTCAAAGCAGTCTTGCTGATATTCGAGGAGTCAGCACCGGCTATCCTCTCCGTGGAACTGTTTACATTGCAGACAGCCCAACTTTAGAAGGCTATCCGATTGATGCCATTCCTGTTCCCGGGACTATTTGGGTTGAGCCCTCCATATTGGCACGATTAAATTTAGCTGTTGGTGACTCAATAGATATTGGAGCTAAACGTTTTGTAATTAGCAAGGTCATTACATTTAGACCTGATGAGGGATGGAGATTCTTAGAAATTGCCCCCACGATTTTGCTCAATATTGAGGATATTGAGGCCACTCAATTGGTGGTACCCGGTAGTCGAGTTGAGTACGAATATTTAATTGCAGGAAGTGAAGCAGAGCTTAATAGACAAAGAAATATAATCGATTCTCAGCTCTTACCTGGCCAAGAATTAGATGATATTAATGATGCAAGACCTGAAGTGAGAAACTCTGTAATTAGAGCAGAACAATTTTTACATCTTGCGGCTGTCATATCAGTAATATTAAGCGGTATAGCCATTGCCATGTGTGCCAAAGAATTTGTAGGTCGTCATGAGATTACGGTTGCTATCTATAAAACCTTTGGTGCTAATCATGCCACAGTTTATCGATTGCTCGGAGTGCATTTAATTATCATTATTTTGATTGCAACATTCATCGGTCTAGCCATTGGTTATATTGCTCAGTTGTATCTTGCACAGTTGGGGATAAATCTGATAGAAGCAGAGCTACCGCAACCCTCTTTATCTTCAGTCTTTATAGCCCCATTAACCTCAGTTTTAGTGATTTTTGGTTTTGCGCTTATTCCAATCGCATCACTAAGAAATGTCTCACCAATCAAACTTCTTAGAAATGATGTAGTGATCGAGCCACTATCCAGGCTTATAACAATTGGTACTGTTGTTATTTTTCTTGCATTACTCATTGGCATTCTCGTTAATGATATTGAATTACTGATTACTATCCTGCTGATAGGCTTTTTTGCAACCGTGGTAATGTTCATTTTTGCGAGAATACTGATTAGATTGTCATACTTTTTTAAAGGTTACTTAAAGTCTTTTTGGAAGTATGGCATATCAAACATAGCAAGAAGAAAAACTGAGAGTGCTACTCAGGTAATAGCTTTTGGGCTAAGCATTATGGTGATTTTAATTTTAACTATTAGCAAAGATCAGTTAATAATGACTTGGCAAAATACCTTGCCTGAATCGACACCTAATAATTTTTTAATTAATATTCAGCCTAATAATGAAGATGATTTAGTTGAAATGCTACAAGCTTATGAGGTGGCAGATGCTGTGCTCTTTCCAATCGTCAGAGGTCGAATCAGTCATGTAAATAATATTGAAATTGATAGCTTTGAAGCGATTGATGATGAGGCGGCCGATGAACTTAGAGATGATATAAATTTAACTTGGTCCAATGAAGTTCCTGAGGGCAATACTATTATCTCCGGAGATTGGTGGGAAGCATCAAGTGAGCAACCAGAACTATCCCTTGCTGAATCTTATGCCGAGGAGACTGGATTATCACTGGGAGATGAGATTACTTTTTTTATTTCTGGTCAATACATTAGTGCAACTGTAACGAATATTCGATCTGTAAACTGGGAATCTTTTAACCCCAATTTTTTCCTAATTATAAGTCCGGGTCTTATTGAGAACTTTCCTTATACTTCAATTACAAGTTTTTATCTAGAGGAGGGGGCAAGAGAACTGGTTTTTGATATAACCTCGAGCTTCCCAAGTATTTCTGCAATTGATATTGGGGCTGTCATTAGACAAGTGCAAGGTGCTATGTCACAAGCCAGTATTGCTGTTCAATACGTTTTCTTATTCACACTAATAGCTGGCATTTTAGTTATGATTGCAACGATTCAAGTCTCAAAAAAACAGAGAATCTATGAAGGTGGAATCATAAAATCTGTTGGGGGCACAGCAGGAATAGTTCAAGGCACAATGCTTGTTGAATTTTTCTTTATAGGAGGTTTATCGGGTCTATTGGGCTCAAGTCTGGCTATAGTGGGATCATTTTATCTTGCGACCAGTATATTTGAACTTGAGTCTTATTCTATCAATTGGTTTTTATTACCGATTGGGTTTGGTATAGGTGGATTATTTGTTAGCTTAATTAGTTTTATTACCACTAAAAGCATTTCGCACAGGTCTCTAACTTATTTGCTTAGAGAGGTTTAGTGCCAATGGTTGTGTTCTGGCGACCAAACTCTACCTGCATTAGTAGGAGTTGAGAAATCGACATTTTGTGCATTCATATAAATAAGCACAGCACCAGCAAGTAACATTAAGCTAATACCAATGAATAAAACTTTAGTAGTCGCTGGCATTTTAGGTTTTGCGTTCATGCAGCAGTGTTTGTATTTTTTTCCACTATTGCATTGGCAAGGATCATTTCTTTTTTGAGACATAAATTCTGCTTTTATATTTATATTTTATATAATTCCACACATGGATCATCCAATCAATAAAATTGCATTTCCAAAACTAACTTTTGCATTATTGGCACTTGTCATTTTTTGTGTGGCACTTGATATCTCAATTATAGGGCCTCTTATGCCGGTCATAAGCCAGCAATTTAATGTGCCTGTATCAGAATTATCTTACTTAATATCTTTGTTTGTTTTTTTTGGGATTATATCTGCTCCGATAATCAGTATCTATACGGACAGAATAGGAATAAAAATAATCTTTACGACGCTTATTTTTATATTTGCTATAAGTACACTATCAATAGCATTTCTCACAGAAATGCATTTATTTTATCTGTCTCGATCACTTCAAGGTATTGCTTCGGGTGGAATCTTTCCTATTGCGCTTGCATTAATACAAAAATATTATGACTCAAAAAAAAGGGGCCTCTTATTAGGATTGATCGGATCAATATTTGGAATTGCTTTCCTTTTGGGTCCGATTATTGCTGGGCTTTTAATTCAAATCAATTGGCAATTAATATTTTTATATCAAGGGTTATTTTTATGTTGTATTCCCATTTTGTTTGTTTTTTTTATTCCCAGAGATAACCCGACTGATCGGATTAAAGTACCCTTAAGAGAACTCTTCTTATTTGTTGCTGCATTATCGTTATCATTTATTATTTTAATCCTAATGAGAAATTTGATTTTCTCTTTTGAATGCTGGGTTCTTTTTATATTGATAGCTTTAATTTTTAAGCTAATTTATGTGACAAGGATTTTTTTTGATAGAGTTCAAAAACTTGATAACGATAACTTATTTTTTTCGCTATTAGTTAATTCAAAGTTTTTACCGATTGTCATGATTGCTTTGCTTGCTGGAATGTATGAGTCGGTTTTGCTGTTTATTCCTGCTATGGTCGTTTTAAAATTCTCCCTGAATCCATCAGATGCAAGTTTTATGCTGCTACCGATTGTATTCTCAATGGTCATCGGTAGCACATTATGGGGATACCTTTTAGATAAAAATAATCCTTATATCGTTTTAAGATTCGGCCTCTTACTTAGCCCATTATTTTTAATTTTATTAATATATTTTAGTTTTAATGTTTATTTATTTGTCTTCTTGGGCATCTTTTTAGGAATAGCATTAAGTGCTTTTATTGGGACACCGATTAGATATGCAATGATGGCGCTGGCTCCAAAACAATTGGCAACAGCTCCGCAGGGTTTAATCTCATTCTTGCAAGGGGGAGGGCGCTTAGTCGGCGCATCGCTGTTTGGTCTGGTAATTGCGATTTATAATGAGTCTTTATTAGGTTATGAATCTACACTGCTCTTATGCATAATCATTACAGTACCTATAGCAAATTATTTTTTAAGGAATAAGGGAGTTTTTTATTAATAAATACTAAAATACTCGTACAGTTATGAAAAATAAAAGCTTAATTTGCCCTTCAATTCTATCGGCTGACTTCTCTCAATTGGGCGCTGAAGTGAAATCTGTTCTTGATGCAGGCGCTGATATGATTCATTTCGATGTAATGGATAATCATTATGTACCTAACCTTACCATTGGTCCCTGTGTGGCAGAATCCTTGGTTAGTTCTGGTCTTAAGTTTAATTTAGATGTCCATTTAATGGTTAAGCCTGTCGATAGCTTAATAGAGCAATTTGGGCAGCTTAGCCCATCTTTTATCTCTATACACCCTGAGTCGACAGAGCATCTTGATCGGAGCTTATCTCTTATCAAGTCCTTTGGTGCGGGCGCGGGGGTTGTTTTAAATCCTTCGACATCTCTCAGCACACTGGATTACGTGATAGATAAAATTGATATGGTTCTAATCATGTCTGTGAATCCAGGATTTGGTGGCCAGTCATTTATACCCGCAGCATTACAAAAGATTGAAAAAGCAAGGTCGCTATTAGATAAAAATAATTCAAAAGCTAGACTGCAGGTAGATGGTGGAATCAAGATTGATAATATTTCAAGCATTGCATCAGCAGGAGCAGATACTTTTGTTGCAGGTTCAGCTATTTTTGGCGCAGAAAATTATAAGAGTGTGATATCTACAATGCGTCAACAAATCGAAAATAATAACTAGTTGATTGATATGAATTGCGCTGTTCATAAATTTGGTGGAAGTACCTTAGTAGATATTAATTCCATCGATAAAATTCTCTCGCTAACTGATCATAATAATGTCTCACAGAGCATTTATGTGGTCTCAGCTTTTTATGGTGTAACAGATAAATTGCAAAGATTGATTGACTTGGCTGAGTCAGGTGAATCTCTAGATCAAAATCTATCAGAAATTTCATCAATTCATGAAAAAATTTCAAGTCATTACCTTAAATCTGAGCTAGATATTGGTATTGAAAGCTTTAAAAGCGATATCCAAGACATTAGAGATATTTTGGCATCAGTTAAAGAATTACATAAAGTGCCTTTTCATTCTCAAGAAAAAATTTTAGGTTATGGCGAAATATGGTCCGCCCAGTTACTGACAAAACTCTTTGCTAAGCATACACAAAAGAGAGTTAAATTTCTTGATGCAAGAGACTTTCTTGTGACAGAAAACACTGATATGGGTGTCTCACCTATTTGGTCGGTTACGCAAAGTAAATTTAATGGCATGGTAAATTTTACCGATATTGATATCTATATTTTGACTGGCTTTATATCACTCAATAAAGATGGCATTCAAAGCACATTAGGAAGAAATGGTACCGATTTTACTGCGTCAATAATTGCCAAGTTGGTTCAAGCTAACAGCTTAACATTTTGGAAGGATGTTTCTGGTGTTATGAGCGCAGACCCGCGGATCGTCAAGGATTCAAAGGTTATTAGCTCATTAACCTACGATGAATGTATGGAGCTTTCTTATTACGGTGCAAAGATACTGCACCCTAAGACTATGGCACCAGCGATGGAGTTTGATATACCTATTTATATAAAGAATGTCTTTAATCCTAGCGATCCAGGTACCATCATCCAGCGATCAGAGGATAAAGTAAAATTAATTGTAAAAGGAGTAACTGGAATAGATAAGATAGCACTCGTGACACTCGCGGGGGCAGGAATGATGGGTGTCCCAGGCACTGCAAGTAGGCTCTTTGACGCCTTAAGACGGGGCGGTATTTCTGTGTTAATGATCTCGCAGGGAAGCTCTGAGCATTCGATTTGTTGTGCCGTTAGAGAACAAGATGGGAGCCATGCAAAGAGCTTAATTGAAAAAGAGTTTCATCATGAGCTCAATTTAAATTTTATATCTAATATTAAGAGTGAGAGTGAATGTGCAATTTTAGCAATTGTAGGTAATGGCATGGCAGGCACGCATGGGGTCTCTGCCAAGTTTTTTGCAAGCTTGGGTAACGCTGCAATCAATATTAAAGCTATTGCCCAAGGATCCTCTGAGCGTAATATTTCAGTTGTTATTAAAGCAGAGCAACTTAATAAGGCCATAAATGCAGTCCATTCAAGCTTTTATCTTTCAGAAAAATCGATTTCCCTTGGTATTATCGGCATTGGCAATGTTGGCAAAGAGCTCATTGGCCAAATTAAGGATCAGCTAAATAATCTTCATAATTTTAAAAATATAAATTTACAGATTAGAGCGATTGCAAACAGTAAATTTATGAAACTTTCAGAAGAAATCAATTCAAATGACATAGATGAGCTGAGTAAATCGCAAGGCGAAAACTATGACATGCAATTATTTACTAACCATATAAAAGCAGATCATTTACCTCATTCTATTATTGTCGACTGTACAGCAAGCGAAAAAATTGCAAATAGCTATCAGCGGTGGATGAATGATGGGATACATGTGGTGACTGCGAATAAGATAGCCCATTCAAGTAACTATGAGAATTACAGAGAACTAAAACAAATTTCAAAAAATTTAGGATTTCAGTTTTTATATGAAGCAACAGTAGGAGCAGGGTTGCCTGTAATAAAATCACTCCAAAATTTAATTAATTCTGGAGATGAAATACTTGAGATTAGTGGAATTTTCTCTGGCACATTAGGGTATTTATTTAATCTGTATGATGGTAATAATTCATTCTCTGAAATTTTGATTGATGCAAAAAATAAAGGCTTTACTGAGCCAGACCCAAGACTAGACTTATCAGGCATGGACGTTGCTAGAAAAGCTGTTATTTTAGCAAGGGAATGTCTTCATGAAATAGAGATTGATGATATTGTGGTCCAAAATTTAGTGCCTCAAAGTATGCAACAGCAAGACTTAGATAGCTTTTTAACTAATGTTACTGAATTAGATAGTCATATTGATGCCATTCATGGTTCTTTAATTGATTCACAAGACTATAAACTAAGGTATGTTGCTAACTTAAATCTTGAGAAGAGGAAATACACAGTAGGGTTACAAGCTGTTAAGCATCCTCATCCATTCCTTAACTTAAATTTAACAGATAATATTTTTCAATTTAGGACCAAAAGATACAATGTAAATCCATTAAATATCATTGGTCCAGGCGCTGGGCCTGAGGTCACTGCTTCAGGTTTGTTTTCGGACATTATCACTATAGCTGATAGTTTAGGGAACTTTAAACCTATTGAGAGTTAGAGATGAAGGTTTTTTCAACCCGAGAAAAAAATAACTTCTATACAATGAGTGAAGCGATAAATCTCGGAATTGCCCCAGATGGCGGATTATTTTTACCAAAGTCCTTCCCTAAATTTAAAGAAGATTCTTTTAAAAATCTCTATGATCTATCATTAGATGAGTTTGCATTTAATGTTTTATATCCTTTTTTTTCTGACGAAATACAACCTAATGATTTTGCAACGATATGCGCCAAAACCTTTGATTTCCCTCTTCACTTTAAGAATCTTTCAGAAAAATTATATTTATTAGAGCTCTTTCATGGTCCCACTGCTGCATTTAAGGACTTTGGGGCAAAATTTTTAGCAAATTTCTTAGAATTCTCTCGGGGATCTGATCAAAGCCTTAAAACCATCATTGTTGCTACCTCTGGAGATACAGGAGGAGCTGTAGCATCAGCCTTTTTTGAGAAGAAAGGTTTTAATATAGTTATTTTATTCCCTAAGGGCTTGGTATCTGAAAGGCAAAAATCACAACTTACCTGCTGGGGTGGAAATATCTTATCACTTGAGGTTGAGGCTACTTTTGATGATTGCCAAAAAATGGCAAAAACTTTAATGACAGAGCATGCATCTACTTTTGACTTTGGTTCGGCAAATAGCATAAATATAGCAAGGCTTTTGCCGCAATCGATCTACCACGCTTACACTGCTTTGCATTTGTATAGAATAACTGGAGAGATTCATAATTTCATCGTGCCAACAGGCAATCTTGGAAATGCATTGGCTTGTTACTGGGCAAGGGAGATGGGCTTTCCAATTTCAGGCATTGTCTTTGCAACCAACAATAATCAAACCTTATCTGAATACTTTGAAAGTCATTCTTATAACCCAAGGCCCTCTGTTGCTACGATAGCAAATGCAATGGATGTCGGCGATCCCAGTAACTTTGAAAGATTAGTTTCTATGAATCCAAAAGCTTTTGAGAATAAAAATTTATTTTCTGTTAATGCTGCTAGCGACCAAGAAATCTACGATCAAATTTCTAGTGTTTTTAAAGAATTTGGTGAAATGATTTGTCCTCATACCGCAACTGCTTTTATCGCAAGACAAAAATTAAAGCTTGAGGATCAGCATGTCGTTTTAGTTGGTACTGCACATCCGTGCAAGTTTGATGAAATTGTAATGAGGGCTACGGATTTTCAAGTTCCGATTTGTGATGCTATGCGAGAAATTGAAAATCTCCCTTCTTATTATGAGCCTATAGAAAATGATCTAGAAAAAACATTGAGTGCAATTAAGCGTCATCAGTTAAACCAAAGCAATTAAGTGTGTTTCTGTATATTTGAGAGACTAGCGGTTCAATTTCTATTTTTTTTATCTCGGCAATACGCTGCACAATATGCGGCAAGAATTGAGGTAAATTGATTCTATCTTTTGGCTTAATTGCCAAGTCCTTTGGAAGAAGGTAGGGAGCATCTGTCTCCACAAGTAAAGATTCAATTGGAAGGTATTTTACAGCTTCTCTTAACTCTTGACCCCTTTGTGGGTCGCATAGCCATCCTGTAATACCAATATATAAATTTAAATCTAGATACTGTCTCATTATATTTTTATCTTCAGTAAAAGAATGCAGAACTCCCTTATTTACTTTGAAATCGATTAAATTCTCATACAATTCCATGTGTGCATCTCTTTGATGCAAGAAAAGCGGTTTATTGATTTCATTAGCGAGCACCAAATGTGCTTGCAAACAATTAATTTGATTTATTTTTGATGATAAATTTCGATGAAAATCTAGACCGCACTCGCCAACAGCTACTACCTTATTCTCTGATGATAGCTCTTCGATGATCCTGAAATCATTATTATTGTATGTATCTGCATAGTGAGGATGGATGCCAGCTGTAGAAAAAAATAACTTATTATTTTTTGCTAAATTATATGATTCAACAGAGCTGTTATAATCCGACCCAGTTAATATGAAATAATTTACGCCTACATCATATGCGTCATTAATTATTGACTCATAACGATCAATCAGGGAGGGGTGGGTTAGATTTAAACCAATATCTATAAGTTTATTATTGTAACTTTGGATCTTCGGCATCCTCCCAAACCTGAACAATTTCATCCTGAGTCAGAACGCTATAGGGGTCAATAGAATTAGGGAATTTATCTTTTCCCCATACAAATAATTGTTCATGAGTAACAGGGTTGTAGCCGCATTCTATAAAAAAAAGTTTCCTAAGAGCCGCTGTTTTTAAAAGCTCATGCTCAAATGCCTCTTGTCTTTCAGCTTCCTTCTCAAGTCGCTTTAAAAAAACCTCATCATTCATTAAATGCCGGCAGCACTTATAAGCAATTCAGAGTGAATGTCCCTTGCTTGGCTATATAATGGCTCTATTGCGTTTCTGAATGGTTCTATTTCTTCGCCCGTAAGCGTAATAATCTCACCACCCGTCTCCTCAATGACTCTAGCAGCATCAAGCTCTTCCTCATCGTGCAGGTTTCGCTGGTAGGCAACAGCATTTGTAATAGCATTCTGCATTTCCTCTTGAAGCTCAATAGGCCAACTATCAAAGGTTTGTTTATGGAAAAAAATTGGTCTTGATAAATAGGCATGATTGGTGATGGTATGAAATTTATGATAATTGTGTATACCATACGTGACAGTATTGGCCAATGGGTTTTCTTGTGCATCAATTAAGCCTGCTGGAATTCTTCTTAATGCATCAGACAGGTCCATAATCTCAGGATTAGCTCCCAATTGGACAAATGTGTCATAAAGAATCTGGCTCGGAAGAACCCTGATATGCAAATCCGCAAGATCCTCTAATGAATGTATTGGTCTTAATCTGTTCGAAATATGCCTAAATCCATTCTCAAAGTATCCTAAAATACGGTAATTCATATTGTTCTCGATAGCGGTAGCAAGCATGCTTCCCAAATCACCGTCCATTGCATTTCTAGCATCTTCGCCTGTATTAAATAAAAAAGGGAGATCAGCAATCATCAGTTCTTGGACTCGATTGGTCATATAACTGCTTGATTGATAGCCGAGTGTTAGCAAACCGTTCTCTACAAGCCATAAAATATCACTACCTTGATAGCCTAAGTCCATGATGTTGTACACATACCTTACATCTACCTCATCCCCAAAAACATTTTCTAGATGACTGCCGACTTCTCTGAGTGCGGCACTGAAACCTGTGGTTGAAGGTCCATAACCGCCCATCACAATCTCATAGGGTGGCCCTGAAAGATTTTGAGCAAATAAAGGTTTATGCAATTGAGGCAAGGCTGATGCTGTGGCAGCTAATGCAGACGCTTTAAGAAATTTTCTTTTATTCATATATGTCCCCTGGATCATATAATGATTACATATTACTTAGCTTCGAATCAATTGTCTTAAAACATACTGAAGAATTCCACCATGCTGGAAGTACTCAATTTCCTTAGGGGTATCAATTCGTACTTTTGCATCAAACGATATTTTGGATCCATCATCGCTTGTTGCTTCTACGTTCACCAGTTTGCTCTCTCCAGATTTAATATTACTAATATTAAAAGTCTCGAAACCAGAAATTCCAAGTGAAGCAGCATTTTGACCATCTAGGTATTGTAGAGGTAATACACCCATACCAATCAGATTGGATCGATGGATTCTCTCATAGCTTTCTGCTATTACTGCAGATACCCCAAGAAGCTTTGTTCCTTTTGCAGCCCAGTCTCTTGATGAGCCAGAACCATACTCTTTACCACCAAGAATGATCAATGGGGTATTGCTTTGTCTGTATGCCTCTGATGCATCAAAAATAGGCATTTGTTTCCCAGATGGGATATGCAGAGTGTAGCCGCCCTCAACGCCATCAAGCAGTTGATTTTTAAGACGAATATTAGCAAACGTTCCTCTCATCATGACTTCATGATTGCCTCTTCTAGAACCATAGGAATTAAAATCTTGATCAGCAACACCGCGATCCCTTAAATAAATCGCAGCAGGACTGTCTTTAGCAATGGATCCAGCGGGTGATATGTGGTCAGTTGTGACAGAGTCTCCAAGCTTGGCCAGCACCCTTGCTTGATTGATCGTATCTAAAATTAAAAGATCATCCGTCATTCCATCGAAGTAAGGAGGATTTTTAACATAAGTGGATTCATTATCCCAGCTATAGGTTTGGCCTTTTGGAGAATTAACTGATTGCCAATTATCATCCCCATCAAATACACCTTGATAGCTAGAGTTAAACATATTTGCATTGATATGTTTATTCAAAATATTTTGTACTTCATGTGCACTCGGCCAAATATCTTTAAGATATACATCTTCGCCATTATTATTTTGACCAATTGCGTCTGAGAGTAGGTCGATTTTAAGATTGCCAGCTAATGCATATGCCACCACAAGAGGCGGAGATGCCAAGAAATTCATTTTTACAAGAGGATGAATCCTGCCTTCGAAATTTCTGTTACCTGAGACTACTGAACAACTGACTATGTCTTCATCCCTTACACTGCTTTCTATATCAGAGGGCAGGGGCCCTGAATTACCAATACATGTCGTGCAGCCATAACCAACGATATTAAAACCAAGACCCTCTAAGTCACCTAAAAGATTAGCCTCTTTGAGATAATCTGAGACTACTTTAGAGCCTGGGGCGAGCGAAGTTTTAACCCATGGTTTGGTTTTTAGGCCCAGTTGATTTGCTTTTTGAGCAAGCAAACCAGCTGCCACCATGACTGCAGGATTTGAAGTATTTGTGCAGCTTGTAATAGCAGCGATTAAGACATCTCCATCTTTTAGCTTGCCTTGGTGATCTCTAGTTGGAGAATCTTTTGTTAGTTCATTAAATGTTTGCGAGGCAGCAGAGAGCAATATCCTGTCTTGAGGCCTCTTTGGGCCTGCAAGGCTAGGAACAATGTCTGACATATTGAGCTCAATGACATCAGAGTATCTGGCATCTTCGTTCGAGCCCCAAAGGCCGGTTGCTTTGGCGTATTGCTCAACAAGATCAATTTGATCCTGTTCTCTGCCTGATAAAGATAGATAACTAATAGTTTCGTCATCGATAGGAAAAACAGCACAGGTACTACCAAACTCAGGCGACATATTTCCTAAGGTCGCTCTATCAGCCAGGGGTAATTCGGTAAGTCCTGGGCCAAAAAATTCAACAAATTTCCCCACAACTCCATATTTTCTCAAGATCTCAGTGACGGTAAGAACTAGATCTGTAGCAGTCGAACCTTCAGGGAGTTGTCCGGATAATTTAAATCCAATGACTTGTGGGATAAGCATAGTGATTGGTTGACCAAGCATTGCAGCCTCAGCTTCGATTCCACCTACACCCCAACCAACAATTCCCAAGCCGTTAATCATTGTGGTATGTGAGTCTGTACCTACCAAGGTATCAGGATATGCAAGCAGTTTACCATCTGAACTTTTGTTGAAGACAACTCTACTAAGATACTCAAGGTTCACTTGATGCACAATTCCAGTGCTAGGAGGCACAACCTTAAAATTGTCAAATGCTTGTTGACCCCACTTTAAAAAAGAGTATCTTTCATTATTTCTTTCAAATTCAATTTCTGTATTTTTCTTAAGGGCATCTTTTGAGCCAAAATTATCTACCTGCACAGAGTGATCAATGACAAGTTCAGCAGGTGAGAGGGGATTAATTTTTGATGCGTCACCACCCATTTTAGTGACTGCTTCACGCATTGCTGCTAAATCGACTACAGCTGGAACACCAGTGAAATCTTGTAAGATGACACGAGCTGGGGTAAAAGAGATCTCTTTATCAGGAGTGGCCTGAGGGTCCCAGTTAATTAAAGCTTTAATGTCGCTTTCTTTGATGTTTATACCATCTTCAAATCTTAATAGGTTTTCTAATAGAATTTTCAAAGAATAAGGTAAAGTTCTCACCTTTTCATCTTCAATCAGGTTGAGATTAAAAATCTCATAGACTTTGTCATTTACAGTGAGATCTTGTCTCGTGTTAAAAGAATCAACCATAAGCTCCCCAGATCAGAAATTAAAGATTATTTGTGGCAGAATTATACCAGATCAGGTTGTCTTTATAAGGCCTAAG
>JAURFX010000031.1 GCA_030834065.1 Gammaproteobacteria bacterium | reverse complement strand
CTAATTCTTGATGAAACCGACAGAATGTTGGATATGGGTTTTAGTATTCAAATTGATAGAATTTTAAAGTTTCTAACAGGAAACAGACAAACACTTTTGTTCTCAGCAACATTTCCTGATCAGATCAAAAAAATAGCAAATAAGTATCTTAATAATCCTTTAAATATAAATTTAAAGAATGAGATTCAACTTTCAGACAATCTTACCCAGGACTTAAAAAGAATTGATGCTAATGATAAGTATCAAGTTTTAAATGATGAGTTAAATGAGAGGGATGGAACGATCCTAGTTTTTGTTAAAACTAAGAGAAGTGCAGATAAAATTTCTAATAAACTGCGAAAGGATAAGCATAGTGTAGATACCATTCATGGAGATCTTAAGCAGAATAAGCGTGAAAAAGTTATTGCCAGCTATAGAAAAATGAAATTTAGGATCCTTGTTGCTACAGATGTTGCTTCAAGAGGTTTAGACATACCACACATTGATCATGTTATTAACTATGATTTACCACAATGTCCCGAGGACTTCGTGCATCGCATTGGTAGGACTGCCAGGGCAGGAGCCAAAGGAAAGGCATTAACTTTTATCGCTCCAGATGATAATTATTTATGGAATAAAATTAATAAGATCGTCAAGTTGGAAAAAATTGATAGTATCAGAACGCCAAAAGGAAAAACAAAGCTTAATAAAAAGCTCAATAACAAAACAAGTAAAAAGAAACCATCATGGTTAAAAAAGAGAGAATCAGGCCGTAAAAAGAAAAGTCTAGGCTGACAAGATCTAAGCATGGTAAGTTCATTTTCTCTTCGTTATCATTAGGATAACTAAAAAATAAAAATTTACTAATGAGGAGTCACCTATGGATGGGATAAGTTTTACAATCAGATTAGCCATCGGTTACTCCTGGCAATTACCATAGGAAAAGAAAATAAGGACTAAGATGAAAATCCTTCTGAAAAATATCAACATAAAAATACTACACCTAGGCATACTTATTTTATGCCCTTCATTACTCAAAGCTCAAACTGATCAATTGTTCTACTGTGATATCACTGGGTGGTACGAAAGATCCAGCAGCAGTGAGTACGAGCTCTTTGATAATTTCTCAATAGAGAATTTTGAGCTATCGTCGATTATTAGGGTTAGTCAGAGCGCATCGAACTTTTCTTGGCTTGATCGACCGTCAGATCGTTATGTGATTGAGGAAATGGAGAGCAATGAATTCATGCAAGCTCGTTCAGAAGATGGATATGAGGTGGTGACCTTCACATTCCAAGATTTAGTTTTAGTAGTCGATTTTATAGAGGGTGTAAATTTAGGACAGCGTCAGACCTTTAGCTGTCAGCCCTTCAATAGATAATACAAATAAGACTTTTTAATCTACTTTTTAAGTTTGATACTATATATGTATGCAAGCAGTATGGAAATGGCTGGCCAATGTAACGTTCTCTCTAGCTCTAGTTGGTTGTGGCTCCATGGCAACCAGTGGATCTGAAAGCACGACGCATCCCGTCGCCACGATAGATCAGGTGCAAGCAAGAGACTGTACCTATCTCTATTCAACAAATCTTACCGAGACGGGGTTTAATCCAGCAAGTGCAACAGCCAACGCGATTTATCAGCTTAAGAATCAGGCAATGGTTACCAATGGTAATGCTATTAGAGTTACCAACGTCTATCCAACCACGCGCTACGAGTACGGTTATACCTCCGACGCTTCCAATGTCTATGTAGAAGTATACAACTGTCCAGTGCTTGGAGGGGCGTCAACGAGACCTAAGTGATATGAAGAAACTTCCTCTAGAGTTAAAACCAGACATCATCGAGCACCATAGTGAGGCAATGACAAATTGGTCAATCCAATCCCAGGCGCTTAAGGAAAAATCGAAATCCAATATGATCATGGTGCTAGGGGGCGTGCTTCTAGGATCCTATTTATATTTGCAGGATACGATTTCTTATTATGTTGCGCTTTTTGGTGTGGCATTAATATTAGTCGGCATGTACTTTTATGTCACTTCGACCAATAAAGCAAAATTTGCTTTTAAGTCATACGCCCTAAGGGAGGCCTGGCTAAATAACAAAGCTCAATTAATAATTAACCCAAGTACCGGCAAAGTGAAAGTAAAGGGGGAGAATCATTTTTTTGATATTGCTGATCACGAGAATTGGTCATAAAATCAAAAGATAAGGGGGCTGCGTGCATGTATAAAAGTTTATTAATTCTTTATTTATCTATCTTGCCATTTTTTGTCAATGCTCAATTTGCTGGTGATTATGCACCCAGCTACTATCAACTTATTGCTGAGGGTGGCATTGTTGGCTGCGAGGCGCTAGAGTCTCGGGGAGGGCAATTTTTTGTCTCAAATCAAACGACTCCGTACAACGGACATTGTATACAGAGAGTTATTTTTGGAAGTCAGCATCTCGTGCTCACGCGTGTTGGTATTTCTCGGGGGGTCAGGCATGGGAGCTTGGAGGAGTGGCATGCCAATGGTCTTCAAAAAACAAGAGGCACCTATGAGTTTGGTGAGCTTCAAGGCTTATATGAGCAGTGGCATCCTAACGGCACCCTCGCTGCAAGGTACACTTATGTTGACAACTTGATTGATGGTATTGCAGAGAATTGGAACGAGGCAGGCATATTGCAGATAAGGGGTGAGTATCGGGCGGGTGAGCGCTATGGTTACTATGAGGAATGGGATGCCAATGGGGTAGATTCAACGAGAGAATGCTATATTAGTGATTCGTTACAGCCAGTTACAGAGTGCAGCCGGCTTGGCGTATATTAAATTATTATCAAAGGGGGAAAAATATGAGCTTAAACAATAAATTGGATAACATAGCAGAGCCATTACAATTCTTAGGTCAGTGGCTGTTAAGAGCGCCTCTAGGGGTTGTCATGATCATTCATGGCCTAGGTAAGTTTCCACCGCCCGCTGAAGGTTTTGCGAATATGCTTGCCTCATCTGGCATACCGCTTCCTAGTCTGACAGCGACATTGGTTTGCCTAGGTGAAATCGGTGCAGGTGCGGGGGTCATCATTGGAGGCATGCTAGGTGCCAGCTTAGGTCATTTGGTCACACGTCTATCCGGTGGAGCTATCTTGGTGATTATGGTAGGTGCCTACCTGATAAGACATTCTGACTGGCTATGGACCGTGCAGATGGTTGATACCATGCAATTCTTCTTGCTCACGCTTGGAACTTATTTCGCAATCAAAGGAAATAATTAAGTAAGTTTAGCCCAGGCTCTTTATAGCCTGGGCGTTTTCCCATATGTCTATTGACATACATGTCATCAACTTAGGCTTTGCTTCAGACAGAAGATTATCTTGTGTCGCGCAGCTAGAGGGCCTTGGCCTGCCATATAAAATATTTGAGGCCATTGATAGCTCAAGTCCTCTTGATCACTTTTCCGGGGTGGATATGCGCATGTTCAGACTGATGACGCGAAGAGATAAACTCAATATGAATGAGGTGGCATGCTATGCCAGTCACAAGAAGCTTTGGAAAAAATGCCTTGATAAGGGAAAGCCTATTATCATTTTAGAAGATGACTTTAGGCTCCTCGATGGCTTTATGAATATTTATAATTCAGTTTGCCAATGGATCGATAAACTTGATTTTATCAGAATGGAATCTCTTGATAAGACAGGCTCATCATTAAGCATCGGCAAGAAGAAAATCTTTATAAAGAAAGATAGCGAGGGTTCTTCCTTTTATCATCTAAGGTCAGTACCTCTATGCATGTTGGCTTATGCCATCTCTCCATTGGCTGCAGAAAGACTTATTAATGCTAGTGAAATTTATCAGATGCCTTCTGATAAGTTTCTTCAGCAGTACCAGCTCCACAAGCAGCCTATCTATGGAATCGAGCCAACGAGGGTAGTTACCTCAGACGCAGCAGAGAGGTCAACCATTGGAAATCGTAAGAAAAAAACATGGAGTATTTTTCTGCTTCTGCATCGGAGGTTAGTAAAGACAATTATGGATATACAAAAAATTATTTTTAATAGGAAAATTAAGTTATGAAAAAACTCAGTTTATTTATATTTTTATTTTGGGTCTTAATGTCGAAGTCTTATGCTCAGACGGAGTCTCCATGGTGGCCATCGGTACACGGTGAAAATGATGAGGCGGGAGCCACCAATTATGTAACGGCAGAAAAGATTATGCAGGCACTGATGATCCCAACCGAGGGCATTGCCTATGAACTTGGTCATCCCTACGAGAGAACCATGCCGGCATATCTTGATAGGCCTTACCGTTTGAATATTGTAAAACGTGCGAGACCTGGTGGCGTCTCAATGACTGAATACTTCACCGGGTACATCGGTCAAATGGGAACGCAATTTGATGGCCTTGGTCATCAGGGCCAGCTCGTGGATTATCCTGACGGCACCAGTGACTATGTTTTCTATAATGGCTTTACTGAAGAGGATCTCATTGGCGATGATTTAGGCGCAGACGGATTATTGCACTTAGGCGTTGAAAATATGAAACCGATTATCACCAGGGGCATACTGATTGATATTGCTGGCTACAAGGATATGGATACACTTCCTCCTGCCTATATCGTGACCTTAGAAGATGTTTTAGGGGCGCTCTCGAGACAAGGCATGAGTGAGAGTGACATCGGTATGGGCGATGCAGTCTTATTAAACTACGGCTGGTCGGTTAATTGGAATAACCCAGCAAGATACAATGATGGCTATGTGGGAAGAGGAGAGAATGAGGGATCGCCGGGCATTTATACTGAGGTCGGTCATTGGCTCGTGGAGAAAAAGATCTCACTCGTGGGGGCTGACAGTTGTTGTGTAGAGGTGCGTCCCAGCCCAGACACAGATAATGTGCACCATATTCTTTTCTTTGAGGAAGGAATTCCGATGGTTGAGAATCTTGTGCTCAATGAGCTTGCCAGTGACCAAGTCTACGAATTCCTTTTGATCGCACTAAACGAGAGAATTGTTGGCGCTACGGGTTCACCAATTCGACCCATCGCCATCAGATAATGCTAAGATAAACAAAAATATTTAGGAGAGATTATGGCTACTTATCAATGTTCAAAATGCGGTATGGCAGTTAATGCAAGCTGTGCTAATTGTAATGAACCGCTCGTTAACGATTTGCTAACCAAAGATGATGGCTCAACCGTTCAGATATCAAAGTGTCCGCAGTGCGAAGGAAAAATTAAATCTCCGTTGTGTTGTGGGGCAGATATGAGTTGTGCTGTCTAGCTAGCTGTGTATTTGGGCTAGGGCATAACGCTCTAGCTCCATCTCAATGTTTTCAGCGATGTCATTTAATGCTGAAAGCAATTCATTTTCCTCAATCTTAAAACGCTTCGCCGCTTTTGATATTTCTAGCATAAAGGTGTTTTCGTCCTTCGGCACTGAGAGCATATTATCGCTAATCTCAAGGACAGCCATAATCTTCTTGGTATGATAATCGTCACTTAGGTGCCTTCCTTTCTTATACCATTGCTTTCCATTGTTAAATGCCTCGATGATTCTTTTGGCGCCGCGACAGCGCCCAAGATCTAATTCACTATGTTTTTCGAGCAGCTTTTCAATAGACCCAAATTCACATGCCCTAATCACATCTTGCATGATTGCAATTTGTTCTCTATCTCTGAGGGGGTTATCGCTTGCTAAATTATGGATTAGGGTATACGCCAAGCTGCCTCATCACCCATGGTTGAACGACCTCTCTCTGTATTCTTCCTCCGCTCCATTCTTCCGAGCGACCCATATGACCGCCCACAGGATTGACCCAAGCTTCTTTCGGATCACCGGTACGCATCATAAGATATAAATCCTCAATCGGTTGTTGCGTATCTTGATGTCCATTGACTAGAAACATAGGCGCAGAGGGCTGCTCAATGAGCCCTCGATCAATAAGCGAAAGTCTAGGACCGTAAGCTAAAAAATCTTCCATGCTATCAACACCGTATACTACGGAACGAGCAGGGAAAAGATCAAAGAGATACTCCATGCTGTTAACGGCTACTTCTTGCCATTCAGGTTGGTAATAATAATGAATACCCACACCATGTACTGCTGAACCTAGAATGCGATCTCTCTCGGTGTATGCAAGTACAGCAGCCCAGTAGCCACTCCAGCTTCTGCCCTGAACTACAATGCGTGAACTATCAATATCCTCTCTGGTTTCCAGGTAGTCAATGGCAGCTGAGAGAGCGCGCTCAGACCCAACATCAATGAGTACGGGTGACTGTCCTGTTCCGGGCATATCAATGGCAAAGGCTGCCACACCATTATTGATATAATTTTGGGAGCCATCCATTACGCCTTCTTTTCTTGAGTCCAGCCCATTCATCCCGAATACAATGGGCGGTGGTTCTGCGGTATCTGGAACGCGAATATAAGCAATGATCTCGCTACCCTCAAAAGGTATCGTTACCCTTTCGATGGCAGGGTCAAGTAGGGAGCCATAGCGCAAGAAAGCTTCAATACCTCGCTCGTAAGCATACCTTTTTCCTGGCGAATGTTTTTCGGTAGGCCAGCGACCGATGTCAAAATATTTCCAGGCAAGATGGTAGAGGTCTCTGGCAGCATCAGGGTCGCTGGACTCGGCTAATTCTGCTTGCGCAAAGTACTCCTCTCCAAGCTCTACCCATACAGCGGCCCAGTCATCTCTTTCGAGGGTTTGTAAGTTATCCATGGCACGAATTGCATCATCATAATTAATATCACCAATAGGTCCTTCGGCATGCTCGGCTCTTCTGAGAACCTCAATTTTTAATTCTTCAAGGCTCCTTGGCCCCCAGTCCTGAGCATTGATTGATTGAAAAAAAGTTAGAAAAGAAAAAAATAAAATAGTTGATCGCATTTATCGCTCCTAATGTGAGTTCAAATAATCCCAGTGATCACTTGCAGCAGTTAGAATTTCATCCATATCTCTATCAAGAAGGTATCCCTCGCTTACAAGCCTCAAGGTATCTTGAGTAACTAAGCCCATGTATTCAGCCTTCGAAGCATATCTCTCTGCAATCGAGGGCCTCGGATCATTACGAGCTTCTCGCTCTTCAATATCCCTTGCAAAGGGTATAAAAGATCCAGACATATGAGAAATGACATTGGTGGGACCAAATCGATCGTTATAGAGATTCCATCCATTATAAGTTGCTAGTGGAACGCTAAGCTCTGGCATCATCAAGCCGGCTAGCTCATTGCCATCAGAGTTTACTTGCGGAACCCTGACGCCAAAAGGCTGTCCCACAATGGGAGGCTCTATGTCAATGATTCCCTCGTCTTTAAACCGAGGACCATAGTCAACTCGATAAGCCAGGTGTGGGACCTCTGGAAAATTGATCCAAGGGAGATCAGGGAAGTTAACGTCCTCATGTCTTACCAAGGTACCGTCAGCGAGCTTTGGCATTACGCTAGGCGGCGCAGGTATGTCCTCGGATACCCAGTCTTGCATGGCAACGAGGAGCGCCCTCATCATCCAAGAAAAGTCATTAGGGTTGTCAGGCAGCTGTCCGTTTGAGGGCTCTGGAGGGAAGTCGACCGGAAGATGTTGTGCTCCAGCAAAATGATACACACGTGCACTGTCAATGGTATCAATATCAAACTCGCCTTCAGGGTCTGT
Organism: Gammaproteobacteria bacterium; assembly: GCA_030834065.1. Lineage (GTDB taxonomy): Bacteria > Pseudomonadota > Gammaproteobacteria > Steroidobacterales > Rariloculaceae > JAURFX01. The sequence goes on along the minus strand of JAURFX010000031.1, from coordinate 6,250 downwards.
GTGCAGTAGTGAGACCGCTCTTCCCCAGTACTCGTAAGATGAATACGAGTTATACATCTTAGGCATCAGATGATCAGGTACATTGGTTAATATGCCGTCGTAATCACCAGTAAGCGGATCTGTCTGTGCGACATCACTAAAGGGAAAGATGTCTGTCGGATAGTAAAAGTTAAGATATGGGTGGGCATCTCGACTGGCCTGACCAAATCGGATATTAAAGCTTCCTCTCGCAGCGCCTGCAATATGCGACATCAGGCCGTCAAAAACTTTTCTCTCTGACTCATCCTCATTGAACCCATCATAGAGGAAGGTCCTTAAGGTCCTCCCTGGCTGTGACAGTCCAAAACCTATGGCATAGTCAAGATCTTGCTCATGAACATTAAGATCCGCAAAGCCCTCATATTTTAATTGGCTGACCGCATCTCTGATTGCAGCAAGTCCAAGACCTATAATTTGCGGATCCTGTGCTACGTAGACGACTTCATAGATTTTGTAAGGCTCAAATCCTGTGGAAAGATAAATGCGCGAATTATCAGGGATGACCTCACCATTTTCCATGCGAGCAAAACTCCACTGATCTCTTGGGATCACTCTTCTCTCGCCTTCGCGTGTATCTCTAACCGTTAGTACATTCTGATCTGAGCTAGGGTCTGATGTCGGGTAGGGGATATGGTTCCTATCGGCCAATGTCCTATCGTATACATTAGTCGGTGAATTTGGATTTTCATAGTTAGGGCCTATGGTGAAGTCGCTTCTGACAAGCCCCGTGATTGGTGTATCTGCATTTGTTGCTTGTGGGATAAAGCTGCGACTTGCACCCACTCTATTGATAGGAGGATCAAATTGCCAGCCGACCCAAAGGAGGGAAAAGCCTTCCTCCATCAAAAAGCCATCGCCATAATTTTCTTCAGTCTCAGGAACCGGCGCGTCCCATCTCTCGCCTGGTGCACTACCATGATTGAAAAAAGTAAGTAGCCTTCTACTCCCGCGATTCGAGGCACCAAAAAGAAGGGTATTATTTCCCTGAGCCCCATTAATCGGCTTAATCAATGTAAAGTTAGCTGAAAATTCTACTCGGGATTGATTATTAAGTGGCGCATACTCAATGTCTGTTATGACCTGATTAGGCCTTAAATTAGGGTCAATTGAAAAGTACATGGTACCAATAAACTGCTCATAAGGCCCCACTACACCATAATTCTTTCCATCAAGAACATGCGAGTAATGATCAATTTCCACCCGATCCAAACGTGCATGCAGAGGTAATGAGAATGCTAGGGAAAATAGAAGATAGACAAAAACTTTAATTTTCATATTAAGATCCATAGATAATGTGTTTTATTGACTTTGCCACACCAGAGCTTACCTGTCGATACTTAGTATATGATGTATCTTGGTCGGTATTTAGTACGATATTAATATAATCAATAAAGTAATTTAGAAAAAATTTATAAATATATGAAATTTAATAAAAAATTAATATTTTTTTTCTATTTAGTAGGGTTTATTGGTCTGCTCCCATGGTACGGCTCACCATTTGATCGTTCATATATGGGGTTTCCTTTATGGGTACTTATAAGCCTTAGCTCAGCTTTTTACCTATCACTGCTAACAGCCATAGTGCTTTATCTGTTAGTAAGGACTGAGAGCGATGAGTAGTATCTTGCCTTTTTCTCATTGGGGCTGGTCATTCATATTACTTTATTTGTTATCTCTTATTTTAATTGGCTACATTGCTAAAAAGTCTAAAGTTTCTGACTCGCTCGAGGATTATTATTTAGCAGGCAGGAACTTTGGTCCGATTGTGCTAATACTTACTCTCTATGCGACCCAGTACAGCGGTAACTCAATTTTTGGTGTTTCTGGTAATGCCTATCGACTTGGTTATACTTGGCTTGTTGGTGTGCACTATATGTTGGCCATCGTCATGGGGTACTTATTATTTGCTGGCAAGCTCCATAAGCTTTCAAAGTTGCATCAATTTTTGACCCCTAGCGACTACCTTTTTTATCGATTCCGATCAAAGAGCCTTTGTACCCTTGCATCAATGATTATGATCATATGTCTGAGTAATTATTTTTTGGCTCAGCTGATGACGATGGGGAGGGCCTTCCAAGGTCTTGCTGGTGATTACGGTGACATTGCCTATGATTACGGTGTCATTATGCTGGCTTTAATAATGGTCATTTATGGGACACTTGGAGGTATCCGAGCGATTGCCTGGACCGATATGATCCAAGGATTGGTATTAATGTCGGGTCTCATATTTTTAATTATTCTTGTTCGCTATCACTTTGGTTCACTGGAACAGGTTAATGAAATTATTTATGAACGCTCCGGAGAATTTTTTCTTGATCCTCCCAAGGCGCCCATGCTGCGAGAATGGATAAGCTATATGATTGTGATAGGGCTGGGTGGTGCGCTTTATCCGCATGCTATGCAAAGAATATTTGCAGCCAAAAATATTAAAACTCTCTACAAAAGCTTATCAGTCATGAGCTTTATGCCATACACAACAGCGCTGATAGCTTTAATCGCAGGGCTGTATGCTTTAGCTTATATACCCGGACTTGAAGGCTCGAATGCTGACCAAGCGCTGGCTAGCTTACTAAGACTGATTCAAGAGACTTCAATATTTGGGGGGATACTGGTCGTGATTATATTTGCAGCATTTTTGGCAGCTCTTATGTCAACTGCCGATTCAGCAATGTTGACAATATCGAGTATGTTTATCAAAGATATATTCCCCCAACGTTCAGGTGAGTACGATCAAAGTAATGTAAATTTTGGAAAAAGATTAAGCTGGATATTGGTATCTGTTCTTGTTCTTCTAGCAATCTTGCTAAAGGATCATGCCTCTCTGATCGCAGTGATGGACAGGAAATTTGATTTATTGGTTCAGCTCGTTCCAGCATTTATCATCAGCCTACATTATAAATTTTTAAGCGCAAAGCCAGTATTTTATGGCCTACTTTTTGGGGTATTGATTTCTCTGGTTCTGGCATTTATTCCGTTCTCCTTCATAGAGAATGGTAAATTCTACGGCTTTCATCCTGGCGTTGTGGCATTACCGATTAATATTCTGATAGCTATTTTCGGTTCCTTGCGATTCAAGTTGAGACCATTTAAGTACACTTAACATCCATATATAATTAAAAAAACTAAATGAGGAAAAGGTATGGATCGTAGACAATGTATAAAAGCGATGGCTATTTCAGGTTTGTCCGTTAGCTTGTTAGATAAAATCAAAGCCCAGCAATCACAACCAATGATTTTAAGAAGTGTTCCTAAGACTGGCGAGCTACTCCCAGCTATTGGCTTGGGAAGCTCTGCTAATTTTAGTGCGCTTGCGAGAAGCGAAGATTTTGATTCGGTCAGAGGCGTTATGAATGCCTTTTACTCACAGGGTGGTTTGATTTTTGATACAGCTCCAAGTTACGGTGCTTCAGAGGAAGTTTCAGGAAGGATAGCTAACGAACTTGGTATCCAAGATGACCTATTTTGGGCTACCAAGTTAAACGTTGTTCCGCGTGGCGGGTCAAGTGCGAACCCCGCTGACGCCAGACAGCAGGTAGAGGAATCTTTTGCTCGCGTGAATAGAGAAATGATTGATCTTATCCAGGTGCATAATGTCTCTGATATCCCCACCCAGCTTCCAATCCTAAAAGAATACAAAGAAGAGGGACGTATACGATTTGTGGGGAATACTACTTGGAGCCTTGATGAGTATGATGACCTTGAGAACTCAATCAGAAATGATGAGTTAGATTTTATTGGTATCGATTACGCTATTGATAACAGAACCTCAGCAGAGACCATCCTGCCATTAGCCATGGATCATGGTGTCGCAGTCCTTATTTATGCACCCTTTGGTCGAACTAGACTCTGGCGAAGAGTTGCTGGTGTTGATTTGCCTGAATGGGCATCTGAGATTGGCGCGGAGACTTGGGCACAGTTTTTCTTAAAATTTGTCATCTCACATCCTGCAGTCACCGCTGCAACACCCTCAACCAGTCGTCCTGCCAATATGGTCGATAATATGGGTGCTTGTTTTGGTGACCTTCCAGATACAGCGATGCAAAGAAGAATGATAGAGTTTGTGGACTCTTTGCCAGAGGCATAGAATGAAAGTAAGAAAGGCGGTTTTCCCGGTAGCCGGTTTAGGTACCCGATTCCTACCTGCAACCAAAGCATCTCCCAAAGAAATGCTTACTGTCGTTGATAAGCCAGTCATTCAGTATGTAGTTGAGGAGGCCTATGATTCTGGAATAAGGCAGATGATCTTTGTGACTGGCCGAACCAAAAGGGCGATTGAGGACCACTTTGACCTAAATTTTGAATTAGAAAATGAGCTCGAGGTAAAGTCAAAAAAAGAGCTCCTCGGTGTTGTCAGAAGGATTAAGCCAGATGATATGTCCTGTTTTTTTGTGAGACAAGAGAAGCCCCTTGGGCTGGGTCATGCAGTTGGCTGTGCTAGAGAAATCATTGGTAAAGAACCATTTGCAGTACTTCTTCCTGATGATCTTATGGTCAACGATATTCCCGTTACGAGCCAGTTGATCGATATTTATGACAAAAATGATGCTAGTGTTATTGGTGTTCAAGAGGTTCCTCTTGATCAAGTTGAAAGATATGGAATTGTTCAAATTGATGACCATAAAAGGATCACGGGTATTGTTGAGAAGCCCAAAGCAAATGAAGCCAAATCTAATCTTGCCGTAAGTGGTAGATACATTTTTACTGCAGAAATCTTTGATGCGCTATCAGAGGTGACCCCAGGAGCTCTAGGCGAGATACAGCTAACGGATGCAATTCAGATACTTTTAAAATCTCAAGATGCTTACGTCAAAAAATTTGAGGGAAAACGCTATGACTGCGGAGATAAGCTAGGATATCTAAAAGCAAACGTAGAGCTTGGGTTGCAACATGATGAATTAGGAAGTGAATTTAAAGATTGGTTAGAAAAAATTAAGATTTAATTTCATAGGCCTAGAATATTTTTAAGATTGAGTCTTAAATTTGCATAATTTTTTAAAGAAAGTACCTAATAGATTAATTTGTTAATATCAGTACTTTATTGTAAATTTTGGGAATAACATAAAAGGGGGTTTTTTATGGGTATGTTGCCAAGCTCTGGACCACACTTACACATATTACTGGTCCATATACCTATTCTTGGTTTTATAGTTACGACTATTTGGCTTTACTTTGCAATTAGAAAGAATAATTTATGTCATCAGAAGGGATGTTGGTACTCCATGTTTTTACTTTTTGTCGTCTCCATTCCTACATACATAAGCGGTGCTGCGAGCAGATGGAATGTCCAGTACAGAGATGACCTTGATGTAGACCTCGGTCTGGTTGTTTTGCATCAGAATGTCGCTCTTTGGACTATCTTATTTGCGTGCCTGGTTGCGATTCTCTCTTGGTTTGCCCTATGGCGCAATCAAAGGAAAGGCGATGCGTGCAGCAGACTGAATTGGACTATATTAGGCTTAGGCGCGATTACCTCTTGGCTTGCCATCCAAGCAGGAAGTATTGGTGGTAGGATCAACCACCCCGAGGTAAGAAATGGATTATATGATAGCGCAGCAGCACTTCCAGATAACCTCGCTGTTGCCGGCAATCCTGGGGGCTTTGTAGATTTTGCCTACAATCTAATATTAGGCGGTGACCAGTACTGGCGGTGGCCAGCATTTGAAGCGCTTCATTTCATAGGGATGGCGCTTATTTTCGGGGTAACCCTTATTGTTTCACTCAGGGTCATTGGTTTTGCCAAAAACCATGTTAGCTATCAAGCTGTGCATCGATTGCTTCCGATTGGCTTTTTGGGATTATGCATTAATTTAGATACAGGCTTTCTCTTTTTTATCGGAGACTCGGGCAGGTATGTGGCTATGCCAGGATTTCCCTACAAAATTGCAGCAGTGGTTATTGCCATGATTGTCGGCCTCTACTTTACGGTAAACAAAAGGCTATATGCGCTTCAGGCCGGTCAGGACGCAACTTCAAATGATAAGTATGTCGCCTATTTATACATAATTTCTTGGGCAACCGTCATTTTTTTTGGAAGACAGTTGCCTTATATTTTTGGAGGAGGTTAGACCATGAGCACGGTAATACCAACAGTAATTTTAATTGCGATTGTTTATGCGATAGTCGTTGTTGTCGCAAAGATCATAGACAAAAACTTTACTTAATTTAGGGGTTTAGAATATGGGTTTTTTAGTTTGGCTTGAGAGTACTGCAT
>JAURFX010000016.1 GCA_030834065.1 Gammaproteobacteria bacterium | reverse complement strand
AAGAAGGTAGCTAAAAAAGTTAGCAAAAAGAAGGTAGCTAAAAAAGTTAGCAAAACGAAGGTAGCTAAAAAAGTTAGCAAAAAGAAGGTAGCTAAAAAAGTTAGCAAAAAGAAGGTTACAAAAAAATTAACCAAGAAGGTATCTAAAAAAGTAACTAAAAAGATCGTTTTCCAAAAGGTAGCAATTATTGCTACTAATCAAAATGTAGATAAAAAAAATCTGAAAAATAATATTAAGATTGAGCTTAGGCCAGTTAAGCCTTATTCAATTAAGAAAAATGAATCATATATGAATAAGTCTCAATTGGATCACTTTAGAAATATACTACTTAATTGGAAGAATGATCTTATCTCAGGTGTATCAAAAACAGTGCACTATATGCAAGATGAAGCCTCTAACTTCCCCGATCCCAATGATAGAGCTACTCAAGAATCAGAATTCGGCCTAGAACTAAGAACTCGAGATCGTGAAAGGAAGCTCTTAAGAAAAATAGACTCAGCACTTGATAGGATTTCTAATGGTTCCTATGGTTATTGTCAGGATACTGGAGAGGAGATTGGCATCAGAAGGCTTGAGGCTCGCCCTGTTGCAACATTATGTCTTGAAGCTCAAGAACGAAGAGAGCATACAGAAAGACAATTTAAAGATTCTGACGATAGATATAGATAAAAATTAATCTTCATCATCTTGTATAGGAGACTGGTCTACGCCTTTCATGCTAAGCCTAATTCTTCCTTGACGATCAATCTCTAGAACAGTGACATTTACAATATCTCCCTCGGCAAGTTTATCAGTAACTTTTTCCACCCTTTCTTCAGAGATTTCACTAATATGAACCAGACCATCTTTATTTGGAAGAACGGATACAAAAGCACCAAAATCCATTAATTTAACAACTTTACCCGCGTAAATCCTACCAACCTCTACTTCGGCTGTAATTTGTTCTATTTTCTTTTTAGCAAGTCTTCCAGCACGTCCATCTACAGAAATTATTTTTATCAATCCACTATCATCAATATCAATAGTTGCACCGGTTTCTTCAGTAAGAGCCTTTATCACTGATCCACCCTTTCCAATAACCTCCCTAATTTTTGAAGTATCGATATTCATTGTTATTATCATTGGCGCCCACTCTGACATTTCCTGCCTAGATGATGAAATTACCTTACTCATCTCTTCAAGAATATGAAGCCTTCCAGATTTTGCTTGGTCGAGTGCAATTTTCATAATCTCTTCAGTAATACCATCAATCTTAATATCCATCTGGAGTGCTGTGATACCCTCAACAGTACCAGCAACCTTAAAATCCATATCACCTAAATGATCTTCATCGCCAAGAATGTCTGTAAGAACTTTAAAATTTTCTGATTCTTTTATCAAACCCATTGCTACACCTGCAACTGGGGCTTTGAGCGGCACGCCTGCATCCATTAACGAAAGGCTTGTTCCGCAAACCGATGCCATGGAAGATGAACCATTGGATTCAGTAATCTCAGAGACTACTCGAATAACATATGGATATTCCTCCATATTAGGTAAAACTGCTGCTATACCTCTCCTGGCAAGCCTTCCATGCCCAATTTCACGTCTCTTTGGGCCTGACATAAATCCAACTTCACCAACACAGTATGGAGGGAAATTATAATGAAGCATGAAAGGATCTTTATATTCGCCCTCAATTGCATCAATTAATTGCGCATCTTTACCAGCACCTAAAGTTGTTACAACTAGGGCTTGAGTTTCGCCTCGGGTAAATAATGCGGAGCCATGAGTTCTTGGTAATAAGCCAACTTCAACACTTATCGGCCTGACTTGATCGATATCTCTTCCATCTATTCTTTTATTTCCAGCGATAATACTTTTTCTAACTACATCTTTCTCAATATCATGAAAAATAGATTTATATTGACTCTCATTAAAGGTCTCTAATGAGTTCTTTAACTCTGATGCAACATTTGCCCTAATTTCGTTAAGTTTAGATAGCCTCTCTTTTTTGTCAGTAATTTGATATGCGCTTGATATTAGTGATGTAGCCTTATCAGAAACTATTTTTCCAAGTTCATCATCATTAAGAATTGCTGTCCATTCAATTGGTTCAACGCCAACCTCTTTGGATAGTTCATTAATTGCATCAATAACAATTCGAAATGATTGATGACCATACATCACAGCACCAAGCATTGTTTCTTCGCTTAATATTTTTGCTTCTGACTCTACCATCAGTACCGCACTAGAGGTACCAGCAACAACAAGATCTAAATCGCTAGCTTGCAACTCTTCTTTTGATGGGTTAAGTACGTATTCATTATTGATATAACCAACCCGAGCAGCCCCAATAGGCCCTTTAAAAGGAAGCCCAGATAAAGAAAGAGCGGCAGAGGTAGCAATCATTGCTGGAATATCAGGATCCACATCTGGGTTTAAGGATAAGACAGTAACAATAACTTGAACTTCATTTTTAAAGCCGTCTTCGAATAATGGTCGTATTGGCCTGTCGATTAAACGAGAGGTCAAGGTCTCCTTTTCTGTTGGCCTGCCTTCTCTTTTAAAAAAACCACCAGGAATTTTTCCTGATGCATAGTATTTTTCTTGATAATTGACAGTTAAAGGGAAAAAATCTTGGTCTGGATTAACAGATTTTGATGAAGCAACAGTAGCTAAAACTACAGTTTCATCTACAGATACAATTACTGAAGCATTCGTTTGTTTGGCTATTTTACCAGTTTGAATGGTAACTTGGCGGTTACCAAAAGGGAATTTTTTTTCAATCATAATATTCTTTCTAACGGCGTAAACCTAGCGAAGCTATTAAGCTTTGGTAAGATTCAGGTTTTTTTGCCTTAAGATAAGAAAGAAGCTTCCGACGTTTACTTACAAGTCGTAATAATCCAATTCTAGAGTGATGATCCTTTTTGTGCACAGAAAAGTGTTCTGTTAATGTCTTAATTTTAGATGTCATTAATGCAACTTGAACCTCTGGAGATCCAGTATCATTATCACTCGTTTTATAGTTAGCAATTACTTCTGATTTATTTGCTAGATTTATACTCATATATATTTCAAGTTAATTTCACTGCATATTCTAAACGCCAATAGGGCTATAAGCAAAACATTTAAAATAAATTTTTTATTACTTCTAAAGTATTAAATTTATTAATGTGTCCTACCCCTATAAATTCATCATTACTGCCATAAACCCTAACATTCTTTTGCTTAGCTCTATCTAGATTTATACATACGCCATTCTTGTATTTTATGCTCTCATCATGTCCTAGGGTTAAAGCGTCCATATCAAAAAAAGGCACATCTAGAGGTAATAAGAATTGGTGAATTAAGCTTTCCTGATCAACTAAGTCTAAAGCCTTTACAAGCTCAAAAGGACCAACAGCTTGTCTCATAATATTATCTACAACTCCAACAGTATTTAAGCTATTTGCAATATCTTGGCCCAAAGTTCGCACATATGTACCGCTTGAACAAGTGGCTTTCAAGGAGATGATATTTTCATTTATTGCAATAAGCTCGATCTCTGAGATTTCAATATTTCTGACTTTTTCAGGAATTTCGATACCTTTCCTCGCGTAATAATAGGAAGGCTTTCCCTTATGTTTTAATGCTGAAAATTTTGGAGCTATTTGTTTTTGATGGCCCTTAAAATGACAGAGTTTATCCATTAAAGAATTTGGATCAATCATCGGGGATGGTTCTTTTTTTAGAATATTTCCCTCAAAGTCACCAGTATCCGATAATAAACCTAAATGAATATCAAAAGTATAGGTCTTCTTAAAGCTCATAATAAATTCACTAATACGAGTCCCCTTCCCTATCAGTAGTATTAAGAGACCTGAGGCAAGTGGATCAAGCGTACCTGCATGGCCTATTTTTTTTTGATTTAATATTTTTTTTGCCTTTGCAACCAGATGGTAAGAACTACAATTTTTAGGCTTATTTAATAGCAGTATTCCATTCATCTACTGATTGAATTAATAAGCTGATCAATTCGCTCAGCCTCTTTAAGTTGATTGTCAATTTGAAAGTGCAGTTCAGGAATTTTTCTCATTCGAATATTTTTAGCTATGGCATTTTTTAGTTTACCTTTAACAGAATCACAAACTTTAAGGATTTCTTTATCTGAATGAACCTCGGTATGACTGATGTAAAGTTTTAAAATAGATAAATCTTTAGTGAGGTTAACATGAGTGACTGAGATATTTTTAACCTCCTCGATCTGACATTCAAATATCAGGCATATGTCAATGATCTTGCGCAACTCAGATTGAAGCCTATCGACCCTTGAAAATGGTCTTCTTTTAGACAATTTTTCTCTCTATAGTTGTGCGCTCATAGCATTCAATTTGATCGCCAATCTTAACGTCATCATAGTTTTTAACACCAATACCACATTCTATGCCTGATTGAACTTCTTTAACATCGTCCTTAAATCTTCTAAGCGATTCAAGGGTGCCTTCATAAATCACAACATTATCCCTCAAGACTCTGATTGGGTTAGTTTTCTTTACATTGCCTTCGGTAACGAGACAACCGGCAATTTTTCCAAAATTGGGCGATTTAAAGATATCTCTAACTTCAGCAATACCAATAATTTCCTCTCTAACCTCATCCTTCAATAATCCAGATAAGGCCAGCTTAACATCATCTATAACCTCATAAATAATGCTGTAATACTTTAAATCTAAATCATTTTCTTTGATTACACTTTTAGCAGCGCTATCTGCCCTGACGTTAAAACCAATAATGATTGCTTTGCTTGCATTAGCAAGCTGGGCATCTGATGAATTTATTGCACCAACATTATGTGAAATAATATTAACAGTAACCTCATCATTTGAGAGGCTTGTAAGTGAATCTCTTAGTGCTTCGGCACTACCTTGCACATCGGCTTTTATTAGTAGATTTAGACTAGCCTTCTGATTCTCTCCAATATTTGTAAAGGCATCTTCAAGTTTTACTGATTTTTTAGAAAGCCTAAGATCTCTCTCTCTTTCTTGCCGAATCTTGGCTACTTCTTTAACAGCCTTTTCATCATTTAATACCAAAAGTTCGTCGCCAGCAAAAGGAGCTCCAGATAGTCCAATAAGCTCACCAGGCATGGATGGAGTAATCCTCTTGATGGATTCACCGGTATCACTAAATATACCTCTTACTTTTCCTGATTCATTCCCTGCTAAAACTGTATCGCCTACATTTAATGTGCCGGAGGTAATTAAAACAGTAGCTACTGCTCCTCTACCTTTTTCAATTCTTGACTCAATAATGACACCCTTTCCTGGTGCATTAAAAGGAGCCTTAAGATCTAAAATTTCTGCTTGCAATGAGATAGATTCTAATAATGACTCAATTCCCTCTCCTGTCAGTGCTGATACATTTACAAACATATGCTCACCACCCCACTCTTCAGGAATAATTTCATGAGCAGATAATTCATTTTTGATTTTGTCAGGATCTGCAGTAGGTTTATCAATTTTATTCACCGCAACGATAATAGGCACTTTGGCTGCTTTGGCATGTTGTATTGCCTCAATAGTCTGCGGCATAACCCCATCATCAGCAGCAACCACAAGAATGACAATATCAGTAATATTAGCTCCTCTAGCTCTCATAGAGGTAAAGGCAGCATGACCAGGAGTGTCTATAAAGGTAATTCCTGATTGACCAGTGTCAACATGATAAGCACCAATATGCTGAGTTATACCACCAGCTTCACCCTCTGTTACTTTAGTTTTTCTGATTAAATCTAAAAGAGATGTTTTTCCATGATCTACATGACCCATGATCGTGACTACCGGATGTCTAGTTTCAGCAGTCACTGTAACATCTGAAGACGCTGCATCAATAATAGCTTCTTCTCTTGGAATAAGATCCTCGGGTTCTGCTTTATGACCTAATTCTTCAACCAAAAGGATAGCTGTATCCTGTTCAAGGTGTTGATTTATGGTAGCCATTACACCCATACCCATAAGAACTTTTAATAATTCAGAAGATTTAATAGATAGTTTTTGTGATAGCTCAGAAACACTTATAGTATCTGGAACTTTAACTTCTTTGATAACAGGAGCTAAAGGTTTTTCAAATACATGTTGTGACTCTATGTTTAATGAAGATCTTGATTTATGAGTCTTTTGTTTCTTTCTTGCACTCGCTCCCTCAGCAATATGAAGCGTATTTCCTCTCGTTTTTTTGGTTTCTTTTCTAATGCGTTCAGCTTCTAGTTTAAGCAATGCTATATCTTCATCTTTTTGCTTTTGAGAAGCACGCCAGTCCTCTACATTTTTTCTTTTTTTCAGATCATCTTTAGATAACTCTTCAGTATCGACTGAATTTTTGCTATCAGCTATTTCAATAGAATTTTTAGAATCTTCGGTAGCTTTTGGTAATAGTTCTTTTAGTTGTAAGTTGTTTTCATCTTCTTTTTTTAATTCCTTTTCAACAGAGTCATCTGTAGGCAATGTTGCTCTTTTTATGTATGTTTTTTTCTTTCTCACTTCAATTGAGACAGTTCTATCCTTGCCTGTATTGGTATTAGTTAACTTCACTTGACTCATAGATTTTCTTTTAAGGGTAATTTTTGAGCCAGCTAAAGATTTAGTACTGTCTACTTTCTTTGAGCGTAAAAATTGAAGTAACTTCAGCTTTGCCTCATCGCTAATAAGATCATCAGGGCTCTTTAGGTCTATCCCTGCTTCATTGAGATTCTCAATAAGCTTGTCAGGCTCAATCTTTAAAGTTTCTGCAAATTGTTTGACTTTAATATCGGTCATTATTTGAACCAGTGCGCTCTAGCCTCCATGATAATCGCCTCTGCAAGCTCTGAGTTAACTTTGAGTAACTCTTCTAATTCATCAGATGCATACTCTGCAAGATCATCTCTATCGTTAATATTATTATTTTTGAGAATATCAAGATGTTCTGGAGCAAGGGTCTTCATTGTATTAATGCTTAAGTCTTCTACTACATCGCCTTCGATGGCTTCTGTAATCAAAATATTTCTTGCTCTATCTCGCAATTCATTGACCATCTCCTCATCAAACTCTTCAATCGATGAGAGCTCCTTCATCGGGACATAAGCAATTTCATCTACAGTAGCAAAGCCCTCCTGTACAAGAATCATTGCAACATCTTCATCAACATCTAGTTTAGACATAAGTGAATTTACTAGCACTGATGTCTCCTCCTCGCTTTTAATTTCAGCATCTGCCTCGGTCATGACATTGAGATTCCAGCCAGTAAGATCACTTGCTAAACGAATATTTTGACCTCCTTTTCCAATTGCTTGAGAAAGCTTATCTTCGTCAACAGCAATGTCCATGGAGTTACTATCCTCATCTACCACAATAGAGACAACTTCGGCAGGAGACATAGCATTGATCACAAATTTAGCTGGATTCTCATCATAAAGGATAATATCTATCCTTTCTCCAGCAAGTTCATTTGAAACAGCTTGAACCCGTGAACCTCGCATGCCAACACAGGCTCCAACAGGATCGATTTTGCTATCTGTTCCAATAACTGCAATTTTTGCCCTTAAGCCAGGGTCTCTTGCAGCGCCTAAAATGTTGATCACGCCTTGATTAATTTCAGGTACCTCAATAGTGAAAAGTTCTATTAAGAATCTTGATGCTACTCTAGAAAAAATTAATTGAGGCCCTCTTGGCTCGGTTCTAACTTCCTCTAATATCGCCTTAAGTCTCTCATTGGGCCTGATTATTTCATTAGGAATTAATTTATCTCTTGGGATAAATCCTTCAATATTAGAACCTAAATCAATATACACTCCACCTCTATCTAATCTTTTAGCGATTCCAGAGAAAAGCTCACCTACTCTTGGTGTATATAATTCACTGGTTTCCAGTCTTTCGGCCTCCCTGACTTTTTGAATGATTACTTGTTTAGCATTTTGTGCTGCAATTCTTCCAAATTCGACTGAATCAATAGGTATTTTTACGTAATCTCCGACCGTTGCATTAGCATCAATATCAAGAGCGTCTTCAAGTCTAAGCTCGATATTAGGATCTGTTAAATCCTCTGAATCATCCGCAAATACAAGCCATCTTTGAAACGTTTCGTAGGATCCATCATTACGATCAATCACAACTTGAACATCCATTTCCTGTCTATTTTTTTTAATTGTTGCAGCAGCAAGAGCTAACTCAATTGCTTCAAAAATTATTTCTCTTTCTAATCCTTTTTCATTAGATACTGCTTCGACAACTAATAATATTTCCTTATTCATAAAATATGCCTACATATTAAGGTTTGCTTCAATAATTTGATTAAAAGGTATAATTTGACTCTTATTATCGATTTTAAGACTAATGCCTGTATCATCAGCGCTTAAAATCAATCCATACATAGTAGTTACCTCATTATCTTTCTTATAAAACTTTACTTTTATACTACATTCAATATGATCGATAAAGTGTTGTTTTTTATATAATTTACGTTTTAATCCAGGCGTAGATACCTCCAAATTATAATTAAAATCTACAGGATATATGACGTCTAAAAAAGCACTCATTGCTTTGCTTACAATTTCACAATCACTAATATCAACACCACCTTTTTTATCAATATCTATTCTTATTAATCCATTTTTTGCTAAATTTGCTCTTAAATCCACAAGCTCATAGCCCATAAGGTCAAGCTCTTTGGTTAAGTATTCAAATAGATCTTTCTTGTCCATATAATAAAAAAGGACCTGTATAAGGTCCTTTTTTAAAGTCACCAATTGATGTGATTATAGCGTCAGGAAGTCAATTATGGAAGCTTAAATGCAACGATTGCATCACCTTCTTCTGTAAAAGTTCTTCGATTACCACCAGCCGCCATAACAATGTACTGAACACCATCCTCCATGTATGTCATTGGAACTGCCATGCCCGCAAAGGGTAATTCATGAGACCATAGCTCTTCTCCAGTTCTTACATCAAAAGCTCGCATTTTTTTATCCATAGAAGCGCCCATAAATATGAGGCCTCCATGAGTAGTGATTGGTCCGCCAATGATCGCTGACCCCCACTCTAAAAATTCTGGAAATGTAATGCCAAATCTACGAACTAAACCAAAAGGCCTCTCCCAAGCAATTTCGCCCGAGTCCATATCAACAGCAGTTAACGTGCCCCAGGGTGGAGGTGTGCATGGTAGTCCGAGTGGTGACCTAAATTCTTCAATCCTGATTCTATAAGGAGTACCAGGCATAGGATCGCCATCTTGATTACCAACACTTTCACCTGGGGTCCCAGAAGATAATTCTTGGTCTGAGTTATCAGGAATAAGGTGGGTAACAGTGCCTATAGTAAGCGACTTAATAATAACTAAGTTATTAACAGGATCATATGCTGCACCTCCCCAATTTCCACCACCTGCAAACCCTGGGAAGGTCAATGATCCTTGAATGCTTGATGGCGTAAACATTCCATCATATCTTAACTCTTCAAATCTATTTCTACACCAGGCGCGATCTATAGGTGTAATTCCATACATATCATCAACGGTAAGCTCTGTTCGCGTGAATGGTTTTGGTAATAATGGGAATGGTTGAGTAGGAGATGTAATTTCACCTGGAATGTCTGAAGTTGGGACTTCTCTCTCCTCGATTGGAAAGATTGGCTCACCCGTCTCCACATCAAAAACAAATAAGTGGCCCCATTTAGTTTGCTGGATTGCGACATCTTTTCGCTCGCCGTTGTGTTCAATATTTACAATAAGTGGATGCCCAGGAAGATCATAATCATAAATATCATGTCTTACCGTTTGAAAACTCCAAATTACCTCACCGGTAACTGATGAAAGCGCAACTGTTGCAGAACTGTATGGTATTTCAAAAGTTCTTGTACCACCATAAAAGTCTGATGAGGCGCTTGTTGTAGGAAGAAATACCATTTGTCTCTCAGCATCGCCACTCAACGTAGACCACACATTTGCAGCACCTGATTCATTAATATATTCAGGTGGGATTGGATTAAACTCCCAAATCAATTCTCCTGTTCTTGCATCAAAGCCTCTGACAAAACCATCGCTTGCATTGACAGGACTGTCTTCAACACCAACAGCTGCAATTACTACATCATCAATTACTATAGGTCCAGATGTGGAGTGCCTGGGGCCCTCTCCATTTCCATCATAGTCCCAATGTGTAACATATCCCGGATGACCATTATTAGCACCAAAATCATCACAAGGAGCTCCTGTGTTAGCATCTACTCCATAAATATTTCCGTGAACATCAGATTTATAAACTCTTCTTCCGCAAAACTGATTAATTTCATTTGGATCAGATGACTCCCAATATGCCACAGAACGACATCTAGCAACTCTTGGATCTTCGTCAATTAACGCATAGCCATCATCATAAGGACCGAATCTCCATACTTCCTCACCGCTTGTTGGATTCACCGCAATAATCCTGTTCATTGGAGAGCAATAATAAAGCATATGATTTGCATGTATGGGCGTTGCCTCAAGCCACGCATTATCTCCAGAATTATGGATCCAAGCTACCTCAAGATCAGTCACATTATTGACATTAATTTGATCAAGCTCTGAATATTGTCCCCCACCTACTGGACCACCAAAAGTTGGCCAATCAGAACCACTCTGAGCAACAGAGGCTAAAGGCAGAGCTAGAGAAAGAAGCAATAAAACAAGACGCATAAGAGAACCCTTACCTCATCGCATCAGGAACTTCATCGCCAAAGAATGTATAACATTCATATTCAAGTATCCTAATATTTTCTTCTTGTCTTTTATACAGGGTCATTTCCATTTCCCAAGGCTCACTGTAGGTTTGTGGATCATTAATCGTTACATGATAATTCATATGCTCGGGTCCGATTAGGGTGTACCTCTCTACAATATGAGCATCTTCAGAATAAAAATTTCCAGACCTGTCAAGCCAATTAGGTGCAAGGTTCGTGACATCAACTACAAGCGTATTACCCTCCCAGTGACCTCTGGAATCACCCATATACCATTGAATACCTGGAATGCCTGGATGCTCACTGTTCATATGAATGTTCCGAATACTATGAACATACTCATAGGTTATTACAATTTGATCTTCTGTCTGAAAAATTTGAAATGGGTAAGGAAGATAGTTAGAGCGTGGTACACCAACCATAAAACAATTTGCTTCCGGATCAAGTGAATCTCTCTGACGGTAATTTTCCACTCTTTGATTAAATGCTGCAGTTCGATAAGGAAGCTCATTGCCTACAACCACACCATATCCAGCAGGTACATTTAATCTTGCCTCATGATCTTGTATCTCGTAGTTAGCAGTATTTACTGCCTGCCAAACACCCTGTAGGTCTGGTGCACCCCAAAGTGTACTGCTTGGTTCATAACCCTGACCGACTAAATAAACCGGAAATAACGAGGCAAAAAATAGTATTTTTTTAATCATTCTTGACTCCGTTATTGTCTACTTCCAGCAAATAAAGTTCTTCCGTCAGCCAATGTGACATCTTCAGCACCAATAGTATTTGAACCATCTCTTGCCGGTAAACCATGGACGCTCACTTCAGCACCCACAGGTAAATCACCTTGGGTCCACCCGCGACGATACAAAGAGTTTGCCGCGCCAAACTCAACCTGCCAAATTTCACTATCACCATTATCAGCAGTCACTTCTACTTGAAGCCATGCATGTGGATTCCGCCACTCCATGCTAACAACAGTTCCTTCAATTTCAACCTCTTGTGTCATATCAAATTGCAGTGCAATTGAGTGATGCGCAAAGATTGGTAATGCACCTAAAAAGGTAAATGCGAATAAAAAAGCCATACATTTTTTCATTATTGTGTCTCCTCTAAAACCTCAAGTTCACCATTTTCCAGATCCCATGCTGCAGATAACCTGCGTGCCTCTTCCCCAGAAATAGGTTTGTGAACGTCATATCCAATGTCTTGAAACATTTGCTCGGCAAATGCGTTGTCCTCGTAACATGCTTCCTCCCAAATCTCAAAGGTATCCTGATTCCGGCTTCTTCTGTAGGCGAGTGAAATTGTAAAAGGTTCAGTATAGATATTGGGATCATCAACTGTAACTGCCCAATGAATAGTATTAGGTCCTATCATAGTGAAACGCTCTGTCATTAAGGCTTCATTGGTATAAAACCTTCCCCGTTGATCGAGCCATGGTCTTGCATTTTGATTACGTGTTTCAACGACCAGCGTATTGCCTTCCCAGTAACCTATAGAATCTCCATTCCAAAGCCGAATACCCTCACCGATATGCTGGTCTCTATCAATATCTATAATTCTAAAAGCATGTGCCTCTTCGCCTTGAACCAAAAACTTTCCTGGAGACTGCATAAATTGATAGGTGCCTGTCATGTACATTGTTGTAGGAATTCCATCAAGTTGACAGATAGCATTATGGTGTACGTAAGCAGGTCTATTATATCGCCTCTTAGCTTCAGCCCAGTCTTGTATTGGAACTAGTCCGTCATCGGTACTAACAATACCAGTGGGACCTCCAAAATCATCAAGAGTCACTGGATGCGCCAGTATACTCTCATGCAAGGCTGATCTTCTGCGCCATATACCGCTCATATCAGGAACACCATCTAATGTTCTAGGTGGCTCAAAGTTCTCTGCAACCTCAAGTGCGCACTCATGGAAGTTGACATGATTGTCATCAACGCAAGGTTCGTCAATATACCAAGGCCTTACCTCTCCACCAAAGGGATTAGCCTGAGCATATAAAAACGATATTGGAGCTAAAAGCAAAAGAACTAAGAATTTGTGTTTTATCATAAAATCTCCTTTTTATTCTGGTCTAAAAAGCACCTCTGAAAATGAAATTGGGCCTGTGTTGTATTGCAAACCAATATAACCAGATGTGTGAGTTCCATCTTCTACGTCTGCAGTTTGAATACCGTTAACCCAAACTTGTATTCGATTATTTATTGCTTGAATTTCTAGTATTGACTCATTTGAACCTACCATGACCTCATTTAAAGGCGCTTGCACCCTTAATATAGAGCCCGTGCGGAAAGCTAAATTTTGATTCAAGTCAAAAATATTAATCTCATAGCAGGATTCTGCATCCACAAATTCAGAGCTTTCACAACGAATAAAAATACCACTGTTAGTATCAGTCGATGCCCTAAAGGTTGCTCTTAAGCTAAAATTACCCACAGCAAATTTACTTACAAGAAATCCTGGATCACCGGAGAAAGCAGAAACGTTACCCTCAGATAATTGCCAATCAGCACCGCCTATTTCATTGAAATTTTCTAGGTCATCGCCAGAGAATAATACTGCCCAAGTTGGCTCCATCAATAAGGAAGCATGATTGGTGGTCATGACAATGTTTGCGTCATTGCTCATGGTGGTAGTGTCAATTGCACACCCAGCAAATAAAAAAAATACAAATGGCGCAATATTTTTATACATGACTAGCTGTAAAGATTGGCCTTAAAGAAGTTAATCGTTCTCTCCCATGCAAGGGCAGCAGCGCTCTCATCATATCTAGGCGTTGAATTGTTATGAAAGCCATGATTAGTCCCTTCATAAAAATGCGCCTCAAATTCTTTACCATTAGCATTAAGAGCTTGCTCATAATCTGGCCAACCAGCATTAATCCTTGGATCATTACTTGCATAATGAATTAATAACGGAGCTTGTATGCTTGGAACTTGTTCGGCAGGTACTTGGGCACCATAAAAGGGCACAGCTGCATGACAATCAGACCCAAGTTCGACAGCTAGTTGATTTGACATCCCCCCTCCCCAACAAAAGCCAGTAACACCAAGCCTACCGGTAGTATCAGGGGAAGAATTTAGATAATGACATCCTGCAAGCATATCTTGCTTCAGTTGATCTGGATCAATTTGTCTTTGAAGAACCCTTCCTCGATCATCATTACCAGGATAGCCACCCACAGAACTCAGCGCATCAGGTGCTAAGGCAACAAAACCTTCAATTGCAGCTCTACGTGCTACATCTTCAATATGGGGATTTAATCCACGGTTCTCATGTATGACAAGGACTCCTGGAGCGGGCCTGCTTCCAGCGCTCATCGGCCTTACCAGGTATGCTCTTACCAAGCCAGAACCTTGAGGTGAATTGTAAGTAATATATTCGGCCCTAATTCTTGGATCTGTAAAAGAGACGGTTTGTGCTTCGGCATATCTAGGCAATAGCGCTTGAACTACACTGGCTGATAAGCCCAATGTCACTGCCATTGCAGAAGCTTGTGAAATAAATTCTCGACGTGACATAAATCCATGACAATATTCATCATAAAGATCAAAGAGCTCTTGATTGATTTTTTGCATTTGAATTCCCCTATAGTCAATTTGGTAGCGGGGGTAGGATTTGAACCTACGACCTTCGGGTTATGAGCCCGACGAGCTGCCTGACTGCTCCACCCCGCAATATAGCATTAGTATAGCAAAATATCTTGCTGTGACTATTATAGAATTTGAAGCATTAAATCGATAAAAATAGCTGGGAAAATTCCAATTAATACTAAGATTAAACAAGCTAGAATTGGTATAAAATCTGACGCAGATTGTCTAATTTTAAGTGTATGATTTGAGCTTTCAAAGAAAACAAACCAAATGACTTTAAGGTAGTAGTAAGCCGCAATTAAAGATGCGATCACAAGAATTATTGCTACTGATAGATAATTACTAATAATAAGTTCCTGCAAAATCAGTAATTTAGCATGAAATCCTAATAATGGGGGTATGCCTGCCATAGAGAAAATTACTATCAGGATTAACCATGAATGTAATGGAGATGATTGATAAAGTCCTTTTAAGTCAACAAAGTTATGAATGTCATAGTTATGGCTGCTTAATGAGATTAATATTCCAAATAATGCAAACGACATGATTGCGTACACAACGGTATAAAGCCATGCCTCACCCACACCGTTTCCAGATGCTAAAGATAACGAAACTATAATAAATCCAACATGACCGATCGTTGAGTATCCTATTAATCGTCTTAAGTTTGACTGCTTTAGAGCTACGACATTACCGTAAGTGACTGACAGTACACCCAATGTCATCATAATTGGAGACCAGTACTCGTTGAGATTTCTAAAAACAGTATGCAACAAAACAAAAAAGAAAATAAAGGAAGCGACCTTTGAAAGGGATGCTAGTAATAAGGACACCGGAAGCATTCCACCTTCATATGTATCAGGAACCCAATGGAATAATGGAAAGGCGCCAAATTTAAATATTATGGCAATAAGAATAAACATCATTCCAATAATCATTAGCATGCTGATCTCTTGCGAAGAAGTCATATCAAACACCCTACTAAAAACAATACTTCCCGTTGCGCCGTATACAAGAGATATGCCGTATAGCAGAAAGCCTGATGCTATGGCACCTAAGACGTAAAATTTCATAGATGCTTCCGCGGCTTTTGAGCTTGATCGATCAAAACCCACTAGGGTATAGAGTGACAATGCAACAAGCTCAAGCCCTAGATAAAAAATTAGCAGATTAGCCGAGGATGACATTATAAAAATACCTAGTAATGATATTTGCAAAAACAGATAAAATTCGCCTTTCTTGTGTTTATAATTTGATAGAGAGAACCTTGATTGCATAGTCAATGCGAGCATTAATATGGCTGCAATGAATTTAACCGAAAGAATTGAATCTGAAGTTTGAAAGGTATTGATCAGATTTACATTAGGACTAAAGTCTCCAATCAGCAAATTCATGACTACAGCTAAAAAAGTAAGAACACTCGCAGAGTAACTGACAAAATGCTCATTCTTAGCGCTAAATGAAATACCAATGATGGTTATACATAAGCCACTCAATAGAATTAATTCCGGAATCATTCCTTGGGCATAATTTAAAAATAAGTCCATTGTTACAACCCTAGCCTTTGAATTAATTCAGTTAATGAAGCGCTGGTTAAATCGGTCAGCATAGCTGGCCAGATGCCTAAAGCCAGGACGCCTATTGCTAAAAATATGAGCACTAAGCTCTCTCTTAAATCCATTGGTTTAAGGTTCTCAATTCTAATTGAGCTGGGCTCCCCCCAAATACTACGCTTAATCATCCATAGCGTATAGCTGGCGCCAAAAACTAGAGTTGTACCTGCAAGGATAGATACTAAGGGATGAACAGCAAAAGTCGCAAGTATGACAAAGAATTCACCTACAAAGCCAGAGGTACCGGGTAGTCCTATATTCGCAAAACCGAAAAATACAAAAAGCGCAGCAAACTTTGGCATAGCATTAATAACCCCCCCAAAGTCAGCAATATTTCTTGAATGAAGTCTGTCATAGAGTACGCCAATAGCAAAAAACATGGCGCCTGAAATGAGGCCATGTGAAATCATTTGAAACATGCCACCCTGTATAGCAAGAAGACTTAAGTCAAAGGAATCTATATGAAAAATTGAAAATATACCCAACGTAACAAATCCCATATGCGCAATAGAGGAATAAGCTATGAGTTTTTTTACGTCAGACTGTACAAGTGCAACAAAAGCAATATACGTAATTGCAATCAGGGATAAGACGATCACTACCATTGATAAATCTGCTGATGCCTGAGGTACGATTGGCAGCGAGAATCTTAAAAAACCATAGCCCCCCATTTTAAGAAGAACTGCCGCAAGGATGACACTACCACCAGTCGGTGCCTCTACGTGAGCATCTGGCAACCAAGTATGTACTGGCCACATTGGTATCTTTATAGCAAAAGCTATGAAAAAAGCTAAAAAAATCCAAAATTGAGATGTTTCTGTGAGTGGTAAACCATAAAAACTTTCAATGGCATAAGAGCCTGACTTAATATAAAGATAAATCAAAGCAATCAGCATAAAGATTGAGCCAAAGAAGGTATAAAGAAAAAACTTTAAAGTTGCATAAATTCTTTGGGGACCACCCCAAATGCCAATGATAAGAAACATTGGAATTAGCAAAGCTTCCCAGAAGAAATAAAATAAAAGAGCATCAAGACTCAAAAAGACGCCAATCATCATCCCCTCTAGCAAAAAAAGCATGCCCGCATAGTTTGAGTATTTGCCCTTTGAGGAATTAAAACCAGCCAATAAGGCGGCTGGTGTCAGTAACAAGGTAAGCAATATAAGTGGCATTGAAATGCCATCAACACCAAGATAATAGTCAGCATTTAAAAAAGGCATCCATGCAAAACGCTCAGTAAGTTGGAATGCAGGGTTGTTGCTATCGAACTGTTGATATAAAAGGATCCCTAAGTATATGAGAGGGATGTTAAATGCTAGCGAGAATATTTTTGCTAATGACTCACTAAGCTTGTAGCTATTAAAAATAATGTGAAGAAAGCCAAAGCCTATAGGCATCCAAACTAGAGAGCTTAATAGATAACTTGAAAACATTATGAAATCCAAAAAGCAGTAAAAATAACAAGTAACACGAAGAAAATTAAAGCTACTTGGGTCAAGTCGCCTGTATGCAATTGCCTGGTTTTAGATGATATTTGTTGAACAGTTCTAGCGGATCCTAGAACAAACACGCTATCTATTAAATGGGCATCGACCCACTTATGAAGCATCTTTCCCAACCGAATAATATTTAGTGAAAAAATATTCTCATAAAGATAATCAAAGTAATATTTATTTTTAAAGACAGTCTCAAGCATTTTTATAAGACTAGCGAACTGTTTTGGTAGGCTATAATTTTTATACCAAATTAACCAGGAAATAAGGATTCCCAATAACATCAAATATATCGCTGGTGAAGCTACAAAGGCATGAATTATGAACTCGATGACGCCATGATAAATATCAATAAACTCTTGAAGAGATTGATTCTCTGGGCTAACAAATATTGCCCCTGAGAAGTAACCTCCCATAATCATTGGGTCAATGATTAATCCACCTAGAAAAATTGAGGGTATCGCTAAAAGTAATAACGGCAATGTAACTACCCAAGGTGTCTCATGAACCTTTGCGAGTGGGTAGTGAGTTGAACGATAGCTCCCATAAAAAACAAGAAATAATAATCTCATTGAGTACAATGTCGTTATCAGTACGCCCATTAGCAGTAGATAATAGGATAAATGCGAACCTCCTTGCTCTGAAAGATGTACCGCTTCTAATAATGTATCTTTTGAGAAAAAACCTGAAAAGCCTGGAAAACCAATTAATGAAAGTGTTCCAATTAAAAAAGTAATATAAGTAATAGGTAATTTCTTTCTTAAACCTCCCATCTGTCTGATATCTTGCTCATGATGCAGTGCAATAATAACAGACCCGGCCCCAAGGAATAAAAGAGCCTTAAAAAAACCATGCGTAATTAAATGATAAACTCCCACGGAATATGCTGATACACCCAGCGCAGCTGTCATGTAACCCAGTTGAGATAAGGTGGAATAGGCTATGACACGTTTAATATCATTTTGCACTAATCCGAGCAGACCCATAAAAAATGCAGTCAATGAACCTATTATTAAAATAAAACTAAGGGCGATGGAAGAAAGCTCTATAAGTGGCGACATTCTTGCAATCAAAAAAATACCCGCTGTCACCATGGTCGCTGCATGAATCAAAGCTGATATAGGGGTTGGGCCCTCCATTGAGTCTGGTAGCCAAACATGCAAGGGCATCTGTGCAGATTTACCCATAGCGCCAATAAATAAACAAATAGATGCAACAGTAACTGCATGCCAAGAGGAGCTTGGGAGAATGCTGATCAATTGTCCCTCAATGCTTGTGAGTTGAGAAAATATTTCACCCAAATGAAGGGATCCCGTGTAGTAAACAATAATGGCTATTCCGATAATAAAACCAAGATCTCCCACTCTATTAACGATGAAAGCCTTCATGTTCGCATTTATTGCTGATGGCTTTTTAAACCAAAAGCCTATCAGTAAGTAAGAGACCAAACCCACTGCCTCCCATCCAAAAAATAACTGTAGAAGGTTATTTGAAAAGATTAACATCAGCATAGAAAAGGTAAACAAAGAGATGTAAGAAAAAAATCTTTTATATCCCTCATCATGTTCCATGTAGCCAATGGTATAGATATGAACCATCAAGGACACAAATGTAATCATCGAGGCCATGGCCAAGGATAATGAATCAACTAAAAAGCCAATTTGAAATTCGATCTCACCAATAATGCTCCAATTAAATAACAATATATCCTGAGTCTGCTGAGTGATTAGAAAATCATTCAAAAGCATTATTGAGCAGATAAAAGAGATGAGAACACCTAGAATTGTTAGGACATGAGACAGGCGCTTGGATATAAAGTCACCAAATACACCAACCAGAATGGACATCAAAAGTGGTATAAAGATAAGAGATAAAAGTAAATGCATCTTAGCCTTTTAATTCGTTTAAATCGTCAATATAAATACTCTTCTTGTGCCTAAAGAGAGTTATGAGAATTGCCAAACCAATTGCAGCTTCAGCAGCAGCAACCGTTAAGATAAAAAATACGAAAATCTGACCAGAGAAATCCTGATAAATCTCACTAAAAGCAATAAAGTTGAAGTTGACGGATAAGAGTATAAGCTCAACGCACATTAATATTAATATTAAGTTTTTTCTATTAATAAATATGCCAGCCACAGCAATAGCAAAAAGAAAAATACTTATAATGAAATAGTCATTAACAGACATTAAGCCCCCTCTCCGCTTCTTACCTGAACTACCTTGAGGCGATCCTTCTTTGAGACAGATACTTGTTGACTGATTTCTTGTTTTTTTAGGCCAGGTCTTCTGTGCAAGGTTAATGAAATAGCCGCAATGATTCCAAGCAGTAAGATGATCGAGGCAAGCTCAAATTCAACCAAATAATTTGTATAAAGCTCAATACCTAATGCCTCAGTGTTATTTGGATTGCTCAGAACGCCTGTATCTCTTGTCTGCACCACATTGGTTCCTGATAATGCAAATATTAGCTCTGCGATAAATAAAATTGAAATACCAATACCTATAGGGAGTATTGAAGAGACACTTTGCTTGTGTTGGTTTTTTCTAATATCAAGCATCATGACCACATATAAAAACAAGACCATGACAGCACCAACATAGATCACAATGAGGGCAATAGCTAAAAATTCAGCCTCCAAAAGAAGCCATAAAACGGAGGACTGAAAAAAGCACGAAACAAGAAATAATGCTGAGTGCACTGGATTATTGCTGGTTATGACACCCATGGCACTTATCATCAAGATTGCTACAGAGGTGAAAAATACTAAATCAGTAACCATAATTTACCTATATGAAGCATCGGAAGCTTTGTCGTTAGCTATCATTTCTTCGTATCGATCACCTACTGAGAGTAATTTCTCTTTGGTCATGATATTTTCACCCTGCATTTCCATATGATATTCATGAATTCTAGTTTCTACGATTGCATCTACTGGACAGGCCTCCTCACAAAATCCACAGTAAATACACTTGAACAAATCAATATCATAGCGAGTGGTTCGCCTAGTCCCATCCTCTGAAACATCAGAATCTATGGTGATAGCCATTGCCGGACACGCAGCTTCACATAATTTACAGGCTATACATCGTTCCTCACCGTTTGGATATCTTCTTAATGCATGAAGACCTCTAAATCTTGGGCTTTGAGGTGCTTTTTCTTCTGGATAATTAATTGTCACAGGCTTTATAAATAACTTTTTAAAGGTAAGCTTCATGCCCTTTAACAATTCATACAATGTAAGTGATTTAATTAGCCTTAACATCTATGACACCGCCCAGGGGCCGATTTGTAAATAAAACATAATGCCCTCAACATATAACCAAATAATAGTGATAGGTATAAAGACCTTCCAGCCAAGGCTCATGATTTGATCATAGCGATATCTTGGAAAGGTTGCTCTGGCCCACAAAAAAACAAACATAAAAAATAAAGTCTTAAGAATAAGCCAAAAGAAATTTGACTCCGCGATCCACATGCCATCAAAGTAAGATATTCCTTGAAAAGGTGAGAGCCATCCACCAAGAAATAGCAAGACAGTCAGGATACTGACTAGAATCATATTCGCATATTCAGCAAGAAAGAATAATCCAAATGCAATGCCGGAATAGTCAACGTGAAAACCTGCAACG
Source organism: Gammaproteobacteria bacterium (assembly GCA_030834065.1). Classification (GTDB taxonomy): domain Bacteria; phylum Pseudomonadota; class Gammaproteobacteria; order Steroidobacterales; family Rariloculaceae; genus JAURFX01. Next base: position 1,430 of record JAURFX010000016.1, on the reverse strand, counting down.
ATTTCTGACTCGCCTTCTGCCACATCGAAAGGTGCTCGGTTAGTCTCTGCAATACCTGAAATGATATAAATTATAAACAAGGGAAAGAGTGGCCACATGTACCAGGACATAATTCCGCCACCTTGTTTTTCTACAATCGTCCCAATATGCAAGGTATTGCTTGCCATTAATACACCCACAAGCGCAAAACCCATAGCCAATTCATATGCGATCATTTGCGCTGCGCTTCGCATAGCACCTAATAAAGCATACTTTGAATTAGATGCCCAGCCCCCAATAATCACACCGTATATACCAAGCGAAGTAAGAGCCAAGATATAGAGCAATCCAGCGTTAATATCTGCAAGGACAAACTCCGGGGAAAATGGAATCACCGCCCAAGCAGTGAAAGCAGTTACCAGCGTTATCAGCGGGGCAATGAGAAAAAGAAACTTATTTGCATTGGAGGGAATGATGACTTGTTTTAATAGTAATTTGAGGACATCTGCAAAGGGTTGCAAAAGACCTAGCCAGCCCACTCTATTAGGACCAACCCTATTTTGCATGTATCCAATCACTTTACGCTCAGCATAAGTATAGTAAGCAACAGACAGTATTAACGGAATGACTACAATTAGAATTTTAATGACTAATAATAGAAGCTCGATGAGTATGGCTGGCAAACCAAGTAAATGAAAAAAATTTTCAAGAGGCTGCATCATGCGAGATGTAATTCCAATTTTGTTTTTTGTAATGATTCAGAAAATCTAACCATATCATCAACCTGGTATATCTTTTGTGTAAGTGTTTTTTCATGATCAATATCAATAGGTTCAAAGGTTGGAATTGAATCATTTAGTGGTATAGCGATATCTGAGATTAGAGCATCACTCAGATCATTTAGATTCATACTATGACTTATATCAAGTTGCTCCATTATGAATTCAAGTATTTGCTCGCCCGTTCTAATTAATCCCTCTGGATTTATCGCACGCGGTATATTTTGAACCATTCCATATAAATTTTTATAAGTGCCTCTGGACTCAGAATAGTTTGAAAGTGGAAATTGGTTCGCCCCTATCTCTGACATAGAAGGATCATTAAAGTCATGAAATTGAAAAATATGGTCTGACGCACGAAAAGCATTTTTAGCGAGCTCAGATAATGTTAAATCTTTTAAAGATAATCCCCACAAGATGTAAATTTTTCGAGGTGACTCGAGCATGGGTCGTAAAGCCATGCCAGGTTTTTCTCTTTTTGCCCCAAATAGTCGAGTATGGGGCAATAAACCAATATCAACCGCTGCGTTATGATTCGAGCCATATGTAAGTTTGAGGGATTTTGCTTTTGTTAGCGATACGATCTTATCAACAAGAAAATTATTTAATATAAAATTACTGCAGTTGATTGCTAACTGACCAAGAATAATTTTTGGATTTGCACTTGATGTT
>JAURFX010000011.1 GCA_030834065.1 Gammaproteobacteria bacterium | reverse complement strand
TTAAAAGATCTTTTATAACTTCTTTCTTTGATTCATCATTAATTTGAGCGACAAATCCAATTCCAGTTTTTTTCGATCTATTCTGAATAATTCTGTCGAGACCAGCAAAGGCACCTCCACAGATAAAAAGTATCTTGGAGGTGTCCACTTGCAAAAATTCTTGCTGAGGGTGCTTTCTTCCGCCTTGCGGTGGAACTGATGCAACCGTTCCTTCAATTAACTTAAGAAGCGCTTGCTGTACTCCCTCACCTGAGACATCTCTGGTAATAGATGGGTTATCCGATTTCTTTGAAATCTTATCGATCTCATCAATATAAACGATACCTGTTTCTGCACGATCAACATCGTAATCACATTTTTGTAATAATTTTTGAATAATATTTTCAACATCTTCACCGACGTAACCTGCTTCGGTTAAAGTGGTCGCATCGGCAATTGCAAAAGGCACATCAAGAAGTCTGGCTAAAGTCTCAGCTAAGAGCGTTTTACCACAACCCGTGGGCCCGATTAAAAGTATGTTGCTCTTAGAAAGTTCAACTTCGTCTTTAACTTTGTTTTTACTGGATTGCTGCGCAAGTCTTTTGTAGTGGTTATAAACGGCAACAGACAAAACTTTCTTAGCTAGATTTTGGCCAATGACAAATTGATCAAGCTCCGCAAAAATTTGTTTTGGCTTTGGTAACGACTTATCCTGAAATTCTACATCGTCAATGACCTCTTCTTCAATAATGTCATTACATAAGTCAACGCACTCGTCGCAAATAAAGACAGACGGCCCGGCTATGAGCTTTTTAACCTCATGCTGACTCTTGCCGCAAAAAGAGCAGTATAGTACTTTTCCGTTTGTGCTGTTATCTACCATTTATTAGTCTCTAGTACTAAGTATAGAGTCAATTATTCCATATTCAAGTGCCGCTTTCGGATCCATGAAGTTATCCCTATCGCTATCCTTTTCTACTTGCTCGATAGGCTGACCGGTATGCTTTGACATTATTTCATTGAGCTTGCGTTTCAACTTTATGACTTCATTAGCATGAATCTCAATATCACTGACCTGACCTTGGAAGCCTCCACTGGGCTGATGGATCATTACTCTTGAGTGGGGGAGAGAAAATCGCTTGCCTTTAGCCCCGCTAGCTAATAAAAGAGAGCCCATGCTCGCAGCCTGTCCAATACAAATGGTACTGACATCAGGCTTAATGAATTGCATGGTATCGTATATAGATAGACCCGACGTTACGACCCCTCCTGGAGAGTTGATATAGAGGCAGATATCCTTTTCTGCACTCTCAGACTCAAGAAATAATAGCTGTGCTACAACTACATTAGCCATGTAGTCATCAATCGGTCCAACAATAAATATGACTCGCTCTTTAAGGAGGCGTGAATAAATATCAAAAGCTCTCTCACCCCGCGATGTCTGCTCAATCACCATGGGTACTAGATTTAAGTTTTTCTCATCAATATGCATTGTTAACCTTATTTATAATTCATAACTTTATCAAAGGACAATTTTTCCTCAGATGTCCTTGCTTCAGAAAACACATAATCTATTATATTTTCCTCTAAAATTTGTGACTCAAGCTGCCCCATTAATTGATGATTATTACGGTAATTTCGTTTTATATCGTCGCTATTTGGGTAAACGGAGACAATTTCTTCTAACTTCGCCTCAATATCCGCCTCCTTAACCTTCATATCCTTATCCTTGACGATATGTTGTAAAAGTAGACTCAGATCTACTCTCTCTTTCGCAATCTCATCAAATTTAACATCCTCAGGTATACTGTCGTCATCCTTCAAGCCCTGTCGCGATTTGAAATCTTTCTTAAGCGATTCAATCTCTTCCTTAACTAAAGTTTGGGGCGTATCAAATTTATATTTTTCGAGAAGAATATCGAAGACTCTTTTTTTATTAATTTGCAACAAGTTAACCTTAAGCTCCTTTTCAAGATTAATTCTTATTTCATTTCTAAGGTCGTCAATTGTTTTATCCTTAAAACCAATCGACTCAAGAAAGCCAGCATCTAGATCAGGTAAGTTTTTTTCTTCGACATAATGACAAGTGACAGAAAATTCTGCATTCTTACCTTTTAACTGATCAGCTGGATAGTCATCAGGAAACTTAACTACAATTTTTTTAGATTCACCAGCCCTTATTCCAATTAATCCCTTTTCAAAATCCTCAATTAGCTGGTTTTTACCAAGTAACATGTCGACTTTTTCAGCTTTGCCTCCTTCAAAAACCTCATTATCAATTCGCCCTTCAAAATTGACATTTATCTTATCTTCAAGATGAGCCTCCCTGTCTACCTTTGTCCAAGTCGCTTTCTGGTCTTGAAGTCTATTGAGCATTTCTTGAATATTTTCATCCTCTACTTTAGATGTGGCTCTTGCAAGCTTAAACCTACTCATGCCTTTAAGTTTTATTATAGGATAATCCTCATAACTAATAGTGTACTCAAACGTATCATTATTTTTGTTCATAGAAACGATCGTCGGCATGCCAGCGGGATTGATGCCTTGATCTTTGAATGCTAAGCCAATGGTCTCCCGAACAAGCTCTTCTTCAGACTCAAATTTTACTTGATCTGAATAGTATTGATCCAATACGCGTCTAGGAACTTTCCCAGGTCTAAAACCTTTTAATTTAACAGTCTTACCAAGCTTAGCCATCCTTCGCTCGATGATTTGACTGACCAAGTCATATCCAAGAGATACTGAGAGCGTTCTCTCAAGAGCTTTCCCTTTTTTTACGTTAACTTTTTTTAGCTCAAATTTTCTATCTTTTGTCATTTAACATCCTTAGGAATGGTGCGAGAGGAGAGACTCGAACTCTCACAGGTTGCCCCGCTGGAACCTAAATCCAGTGCGTCTACCAATTCCGCCACTCTCGCGAAAACATGACATTATACCTAAGAATTATCTGATACGCTCGCCTGCTGTAGCATCTCTGATGGCCTTAAATTCATTGCCCTCATACCAATTTGGAAAAACTGTATCATTTGCTAGGACATCGCCCAAGCCATGATAAAGCTCAATATCCAACAATAGGCCAGATAAATCCCACTCTGAGTCATACTCATCTCTGGGTGAGTGATAAATATTAGAATTCCAGGCCTGTTGCATTTGCTCACCGTATTCTTGACCGTATTCAAAATGATCTTTTACGGATTCAAAGTAGATGGCAGGAACGCCAATCCTGGCAAAATTAAAATGATCTGAGCGATAGTAGTAGCCCCTCTCTGGATATGGCTCGGAGGTCACATACCTGCCCTCCTGCAATTCAACTAAATCCGACAAATAATTCTCGAGCTCACTGCTTCCATCACCAACCACCACAACATCTCGCATTGGGCCATAGACGTTCAGTCCGTCCATATTAATGTTTGCAACGGTAGTTGCCACAGGGAATATGGGATGCTCAGCGTACCACTGTGATCCCAGGAGTCCTGATTCCTCCGCAGTCACCGCGAGAAAAACAATACTGCGCTCTGGAGGCGCCCCCTCAGCAAATAATTTGGCAATGGCCATAAGCGCAGCCGTTCCGGTTCCATTATCAATGGCCCCGTTATAGATATTGTCTCCGTCAAGTGCAAGGTCTTGTCCTAAATGATCCCAGTGGGCTGAATATATGATCGTCTCATCAGGCCTGTCTGTTCCCTCAATTAGGGCAATAAAATTATTTGAGGATGATGTTCTAATTGTGTTTTCTATGTGGGTCGACGCTTTTAAATCAGAGAGGTAGAGAGGCTCATAGTTACCATTGGCCGCTTTGCTTATCTCCTCTTCCATATCAAAGCCCGCTTGTGTAAAGATCTCACTCGCCACTTCGTAGCTCAGCCATCCTATGACTTGGCTTTTATCAAGATTCTGATTGTCGTCTGTTAGTGAGATTTGAGGGCCTGACCAGCTATTCTGAACAACATTCCATCCGTAAGCCGCGGCGCCGGTTTCATGGATAATAAGTACGGCATCTGCATTTTGCAGTGCCCCCTCTGCGTACTTGTAGGTCCATCTCCCGTAATAAGTCATTCTATTACCATTAAAAACTCCTGGATCCTGAGTTCTATAGCCAGGATCATTAACCATTACAATCACTGTTTTTCCCCTGGCATCAAAATCTTCATAATCATTCCAGTCTCGCTCCGGAGCATTTATCCCATAACCGATAAACACAACTTCGCTGTCAATAAGATCTGAGCTTGTAACTTGTCTCTCTGTACCTAACATGACCTGATCGCCATAACGATAACTCGCAGCAAAGTTATCGCCTCTTATTTCCAAGGTTGGATTATTAATTACTGTCGACTCAGTCACCGACACTTCTTGCAGATAGGAGCCATTGTTTCCTGGCGAAATGTTGAGCGCTGAAAAGTGTCGCTCCAGTAGGCTCAGGGTCAATACCTCTCCCTCGGTTGCGGGCCCCCTCCCCAAAAAAGAATCCTGAGAGAGTTCTGAAATATAACTATGCAGGTCTTCAATTAATTGAGTCTCATTAACTTCGGCAGTGTTTTGGTTTGAACAAGAAATTAAAACAGTAACAAAAATAAGTTGGATAATTTTTTTCATACGACGTACCTTTTAAAATTTAATCATCGATAGGCTCTAAATCGACATGCAGTGGGTTGCGGACTAATTCATTCAGCGCCCCAGTTGCCATATCAACAGCTATACCCTGAAGACCGGCATACATAAAACTACCAAAGGTCGATCCTCTGTTATCGTCAGATCTTTGAGAGATAACCGAAGTTTCAATAGATTGATATCCATCAAGCTCAATTAAAACAGTATAGTCATCTCCCCTTCTTAGCTCGAGGGTGCATGGGGTGAGGCATTCTTCACCCGCGCTAAGCGTTACATTGGTTCCAGAGGGTGACGATGTGATGGTAAGGGCTTGATTCACCCCTCTTGTGACCGTAGCACAACTAAAACAAAAAGAGATAAAAATGGATAGTAAAAAAATCTTCATCTACTTCTTTAGCCTCATTAAAATTTGTTTTATTAGTCTAGAAATTAAGCCCATGAAAACAACCAGGGCAAAGAGCCAAAAGAGGCTGGCAAAGATGACTTCAACATAAATTCCAATCTGTTCTGCACTCATAATTTAAATGGGGTGGACGATGGGGCTCGAACCCACGACCACCGGAATCACAATCCGGGGCTCTACCAACTGAGCTACGCCCACCATATAGAAGCTAATATAGCATAATGGCGCGCTCGGCAGGACTCGAACCTGCAACCCCCGGCTTAGCTTACCACTACTGCTTTCACAGCCACTGAAGTGTTTGTGGTCTGGACTATCTCTTCGTCATCTCAGACGTCGCACGTATAGTCTCTACGGATCCTCCCAATGAGAGTTTCCACGGGATTGCCATCAGCATTACCTGTTAAGGTTTCCCCGTTACAGTGCGATCCACCTTATAAGTTAAATTCCCTATAAGGGCTCCTATTTGAAGGCCGGTGCTCTATCCTGTTGAGCTACGAGCGCATTATCATGGTCGGGGTAGACGGATTCGAACCGCCGACCCACTGCTCCCAAAGCAGTTGCGCTACCAGACTGCGCTATACCCCGAAACCATTGAAGTTCAACATATTACTTCCATCTAATCATTATCGTCAATGTTTAATATCTGTTCCTTGAGTTAACAGCTCATAGCATGAGAAAATATTAAAAAGGATCTACAACATGTCAGCGATAATCATTGATGGAAAAAAAATAGCCGGCGAGGTTCTCGAGGAACTTAGGGCTGAAGTATCTGATTTGAAAGAGAGGCATAATCTAACCCCATCGCTTGCTGTAATTATTGTTGGTGATAGCAGCGCCTCAAAAGTGTATGTACAAAATAAAAGGAATGCCTGTGAGAAAATTGGCATTTCATCGAGGGATTTTGACCTTAAAAACGATACATCGGAGACCGAGCTTCTTGAATTGATTGAAGAGCTCAACAAAGATCTACTATTGGATGGCATTCTTGTGCAACTCCCTCTCCCCCCTCATATCAATGAAACTAAAATCATCGAAGCGATTTCACCTTTGAAGGATGTTGATGGCTTCCATCCTTATACCATTGGGAGGCTTAGCCAAAGAATCCCAACGCTAAGGCCATGCACGCCTTTGGGTATCGTGACCCTATTAAAGAAATACGATATTGAATTAATGGGCATTAATGCTGTCATTATAGGTGCTTCAAACCATGTAGGAAGGCCTTTGTCCTTAGAATTATTGCTTGAGGGCGCCACGGTAACGGTATGTCATAAATTTACAAAAAATCTAAAGCATTTCGTTCAAGGTGCTGATCTTTTATGTGTTGCTGTAGGAAAGCCGGAATTTATTCCAGGGTCATGGATCAAGGAAGGATCAATTGTTGTTGATATTGGAATTAATAGACTTGAATCAGGAGCTTTGGTTGGCGATGTTGAATTTGAAATTGCAGCGAAAAGAGCTAGCATGATTACCCCTGTCCCAGGTGGAATTGGCCCTATGACTGTCAGTATGTTGATGTACAATACGATACAAATAGCAAAAAAAAGAATTTCAAAATGAATCTAAAAAATATCATACTAACCAGCCTTCTTTTTTCATTTTCTCTTTTCGGGCAAGAGTCCTTTGCTCCACAAGTAAGATTTTCTACTAACCTTGGTGAATTTACGATGGAGCTTGATAGGCTTAGAGCACCGATTACGGTTCAAAATTTTATTGATTATATAGATAATGATTATTATCAAGATGTCCTTTTTCACCGCGTTGTTCATGGTTTTGTAGTTCAGGCAGGTGCAGTCTCATCTGATATGACAACAAAGACCGCTGAACAAAATGTAATTAATGAGTCAGGAAATGGACTCTCCAATGTAAGAGGATCCGTGGGAATGGCAAGAACCCAAGATCCGCATTCAGGCAATGCACAATTTTATATTAATCTATCTGACAATTTTGCTTTAAATCCTAGCCCTACACGATGGGGTTATGCTGTGTTTGGTCGAGTCATTAGCGGTATGGATATCATTGATCTTATTGGAGAAAGGCAGACTGGAGCTGGCGGTCCCTTTGCATCAGATGTTCCAATGGATCCTGTTGTTATCTTAGAGGCTGAAGTTTTAAGATATTGATGCATTATTATTTCATCTCGGATCTTCACCTTTCAAAAGAAAATCCTGAGACGCTGAACGATTTCAAGAATTTTTCTCAGAACTGCATCAAACCAAATTCTCGAGTATATATCCTTGGAGACCTATTTGAAGTTTGGATCGGTGATGATCATGAAGATGACTTCTATGATGATGTCAAAAAAAATATATCTGCCATTTCAGAAAATGGAAATCAAGTTTTCTTCTGTCATGGAAATAGAGACTTTCTTATTGGAGAAAGATTTCTAAAAGATACCAAGATTATGCTCTTGGCAGATGAGACATACATAGCTATCAACCATCTACGTTTATTGATTATGCATGGAGATCAACTTTGCACCCATGATGCTACTTACCAAGAGTTTAGATCAATGGTGAGATCCACTGATTGGAAAAATGCTTTTTTGTCACTTGACATTGAGGAGAGAAAAGAAAAAGCAAGACAGTTAAGAGAAAAAAGCAAACAATCAAATGCAAAAAAAGCTGATGTTGCTATGGATGTAAATGCATTAACCGTAAAAGAGTACCTTGAAAACTATAATCCAAATATTTTGATCCATGGTCATACTCACAAGCCTGCTATACACAATGAAACCTTTTTTATCGATAAAAATCTTTATCCTCAGCCTTCACAAGCAATTAGGATTGTCCTTGGAGACTGGGATAAAAAAGAAAAGGTCCTATGTATTACAGAAGATCAACTAACGATTAATCATATAGGTCCAAATGGCCTTGAAATCTTAGAGCAAAGGACTGTTTAGCTAGCGGCATCAATCTGAAGTTCATTTTGTAGGGCAACGCTATCTCTAAGGGTTCTAATAGCATCCGCACGCTGTGCCTCAAGTTCATCTAAGTATGCTTCTGTGACGTCATTTGTGATGTACTCTCCTGAAAAGCACGATGTGTCAAACTCGGTAACACCTGAAATCTCGTATGCCACCGCACCAATAAGATCCTTAAGATCTTGGTAGATTAACCAGTCTGCACCAATATATTCCTGAATCTCTTCGATGCTTCTATTATTAGCCACTAGCTCTGACTTAACGGCCATATCAATTCCATAGACATTAGGAAATCTTACGGGTGGAGCGGCAGATGCAAAATAAACTTTATTTGCCCCAGCATTTCTCGCCATTTTTATTATTTCCCTAGAAGTAGTCCCTCTCACTATAGAATCATCCACTAAGAGTACATTCTTATTTTGAAACTCAAGCTCTATTGGATTGAGCTTCCTTCTAACGGAAGCCCTCCTCTCTCGCTGACCAGGCATAATAAATGTTCGGCCTATGTATCTATTTTTTATAAAACCTTCCCGATACTTGACATTTAATTGATGTGCAACTTGTAAGGCCGCTGATCGAGAAGTATCAGGAATAGGTATCACCACATCAATGTCATGATTTGGATTTTCTCTAATTATTTTTTTTCCCAAGGCATCGCCCATGCGCAATCTTGCCTTATAGACAGAACGACCATCGATCATCGAATCAGGTCTAGCAAAATATACAAACTCAAAGATACATGGAGTATGTTTTTTCTTTTCTGACTCGATTGAGATGATTTCCCCATTACCTGTGATGAAAAGACTCTCCCCTGGCTTGATGTCTCTGATACGTTTAAAGCCTAAAGCAGTCAAAGAGACACTCTCAGATGTCACCATGTAATCCTTCCTCCCCTCATTACTTCTCTCACCCAAAACAAGTGGACGTATTCCATTAGGGTCCCTCATGGCTAAAATTCCTAATCCTGAAAATAATGCGACGATCGCATAACCGCCAGAGCAGTGCTTATGAATTTCCTGACTCGCCTTTAGAAGCTTATTAATGTCAGTGATGTCATCGATCTTTTCTAGCTCATTTGACAATAGATTTAAAATGAGCTCAGAGTCTGATTTTGTAAGTACCTTTCGGCCAAGGTCTTTTGTTATATATTGATACAGGTTTTTGTAGTTAACAAGATTGCCATTATGAGCCAGACTAAATCCTTTTGGCTTTGTCGTATAGAGAGGTTGCGCCTCATTTGAGCTTGCTGTACCGGCTGTGGGGTATCTCACGTGGCCTATCCCCATATACCCTAAAAGCTTTAACATTTGGGCTTCCTGAAACACATCCTTGACTAGGCCGTTTGATTTTATAAGCTCGATTAAGTCACCATTTTGTGTCGCTATGCCTGCTGCATCCTGTCCCCTATGCTGCAAAGTTGTCAGTGCATCGTATATTTCTTGTGCTACATGATCATTGCTAACAATGCCTACGAGACCACACATAACTAAAGCTCAGAACCCATAATCTGTTCGGTAACATCTTGACTTGAATCAATAAGTAAATCCATATCATTAAAAATTGGGAGAGCTGAATAAATGCTCACGGTCAAGCTATCACTCCACCAGTCTCCGAGGTCATTAGTAAAGTTATCTACAAGGTAGTAAAAGACTCCAATAATTATACATGCCTTGAGCATTCCAAATATTCCACCCAAAAACCTATCGACTCCACCTAAACCAAGATTTTTAATAATGCTTTGGATCGCCTTGATAATCAAATTCCCTAAAAATAATGCAATCAAGAAAAGCACGATCTGAGCAATAAATATTAGAACCTCTCTGCTCTCAAAAAAGTCAATACGCAAAAACTCGAGTATCCTATTTATATTTCTGGCAATTATTATTGCTGCAATCCAATTAAATAATGACAGTATCTCCTTAATAGCTCCTCTTAATAGTCCAAAAACTAAAGATATCGCTATAGTCGCAATAGTAAGGTAGTCGATCAAGAGTATTTCGCTCATTAGTTTTCCTGAATAAAAATAGGATAACCGTAAGAACTCAGAAGAACCGAAACTGCATCAGCTTCATCTCTATCACCAAATGGTCCGATCCAAACTCGAAACTTATTCTGATCCTCAATGACCTCAACACTTAACCCAAGCTGAGAGATCCCTGAGGCTTGAAGTTGGGCATTATTAAGACTTGTAAATATTCCAGTTTGAATAATCCATCCCTCAGAGAGAAATTCATTCCTAGGGAATAAAGTCATATCTTGGGTGTTTACTATGGCTTGGACAATCTCATCATTTAATGAGATGCGAACAGCATTTTGATAGGTACCGGTTAAAGAATTAAAACCCAAACTTGAATTTATATCCATGCCTTGCGGTAGTCCGTAGCGCTCAATAAGTAAAGGGAAAACTCCGACAAGCATAATAAAAAAAAATAAAAGTCCGGTCAGTCTATGAAGGATCATGATATTAATTTAAATTATATCCCAATTGCTTCATCAGTGGACCGATTAAATAAAATGAACCAAAAACAATGATTCGATCATCAGCGGTTGTATTTTTTATTGCATGCTCAATGCACTCTTGTAGCGTATTTGCTATATATAATGAGGTTTTATTAAGGCTAAAAAAGTTCTTTAGATCATCCTTTTTCATAGATCTCTCATTTTTTACTTCATAGAGGATCCAATGATCTATTTGACTTAAAAATAATTCTGTTACCCTTTCAATATTTTTATCGCTCATCAGTGAGAAAATAGCTATGGTTTTTCCTTGTATATTTTCATTAAATACATTTTTAAATAAGTTGATGGCAGACTCTTCGTTATGCGCAACATCAAAATACCAACTTCGATTATGATGTTTGTCTTTGGTCAATCTTCCTAGAACATTTGAATTATCAATGGCTTTAATAAAATTTAACTCATTAAATGGTATTTCATCCGAAATAAGTCTAGCTAGGGATAGGCAGCTCGCAACATTTAATGCTTGTTCTTTTCCTCCAAAATTTGGCAATTTAAATGATAATTTATAGCCATCAATATGTTTATATTGATATTTCCCGTCAAGCTGCTTTGACACTGAAAATTCGTTGCCGTAACTATTAAAATCTAATGAATATTTTTTTGCGAGCTCCATTATCGAATTAGGCAAATGTGTTCCACCAAATACAGCTGGGACATGATCTCTAAATATTCCAGCCTTCTCACGACCAATAGACTCTAAATCTTTGCCAAGCCATTGGGTATGATCGATTGAAATACCGGTGATAAGACATGCGAATGGGTCAATAGCATTCGTGGCATCTAGTCGACCCCCGAGTCCCACTTCTAAAATCGCATACTCGATATCCGATTCATGAAATAATTTAAAGCAGCTAAGAGTCGTGAATTCAAAAAAAGTTAAGGGTACATTGCCTCTTAATGCCTCAATGGATTTAAATGTATCAATCAACTCCTCATCGCTTACTAAGTTATCCTTAATTCTTATTCTCTCGTGGAAATGAAATAAATGAGGTGAAGTATAGGCACCTACCATGCACCCCTGTTCCTTGAAATAATTTCTTAAAAACTCAACACAAGAGCCCTTGCCATTGGTTCCAGCTACTAAGATAGTTTTGAAGGAAGGCTTCTGAAGAGACATTCTCTCCAGCATCAACCTCATATTCTTAAGTCCAAGGTCAATCTCGACAGGAGCCAGCGTTTCAATATAACTTAACCAATGATCGATTCGATCTTCTGGCAGGCTCATAAAGCCTTAAGTTAACTTATTTTTTAAAAGAATCGACAGAATACTTGAAACCTTATCACGCATCTGATTTCTATTCACAATAAGATCAATAGCTCCTTTCTCGAGAAGGAATTCTGCAGATTGAAATCCTTCTGGGAGCGTTTGTCTCACTGTCTGTTCGATCACTCTTGGTCCAGCAAAGCCAATCATTGCCCTAGGCTCCGCAATATTAATATCCCCTAGCATTGCAAGACTTGCTGAAACTCCCCCAGTAGTTGGGTAAGTCATGATTGAGATATACGGCATCTTTGCTTTGGCTAGTCTTGCGAGTGCATTACTCGTCTTTGTCATCTGGAATAAGGAGAATAGTGACTCTTGCATTCTTGCTCCACCGCTCGAGGAAAAACAAATATAGGGTATTTTTTTATCAATTGCATACTCAACACCTCTAACAAATCGCTCCCCCACAGCTGATCCCATCGACCCAGCCATAAAAGAAAACTCAAATGCTGATGCAACAACCTTAATACCCTTAATAGCCCCCGAGAATGTTATCAGCGCCTCTTTTTCTCCAGAGGACTTGATGGAGCTTGAAATTCTATCGGTATATTTCTTATCATCTCTAAATTTAAGAGGGTCTGTGGCGCTAATGTTTGAACCAATCTCATGTTGAGGGCCTTGATCGAGAAACGACTCTAGTCTTTTTCTAGCACTGATATACATGTGATGATCACACTTTGGACATACACGTAAATTCCTCTCAAGCTCATTACGATATAATTGAGCTGAGCAAGAATCACACTTGACCCAGACACCTTCAGGTATGGTCTTCTCCCGCTGGATCGTGCTGATTTTTGAAGGTACTAATTTTTCAAACCAACTCATAAGCTATACCATTTTCTGACTAATCTATCAGACATTACATGCGTTTGGAAATCTTATAGACTCTAGGCACAGTCCTTGTGGGGGTGCAGTAGGCCCGGCAAGCTTTCTATCTCGTAACTCTAGTAGGTCTCTCATCCAGCTAGGATCATATTTTCCTATGCCAATTTCAATTGCGGTTCCAACAATATTTCTTACCATATGATACAAAAAGGCATTCGCCTCAAGATTAATGCTGATAAAGTTTTTATTTAGCGCTGCGTTTGCCTCATACATCTCTCTATAGGGTGATATGGACTGGCAACCAGAGGCTCTAAAACTTGAAAAATCATGCTCTCCAACTAGACAAATCAAAGACTCTTTGAGTTTATCGATATCAATATTCTGCATCACATGCCAGCTATAACGATTGTGCAGTGAAGACCTTATAGAAGCATTATAAATTGTGTATGAGTAGCGTCTCGCTATTGCAGAATTTTTTGCATGAAAGCTTGTATCCACGCTTTTAATCCATTTCACAGCTATGGATTTAGGGAGTTCAGAGTTTATTCCTGATAGCCATTGAAATTCAGATCTATTGCTTGAGCTGTCAAAGTGTGCGATTTGTCCTTTTGCATGAACCCCTGCGTCGGTCCTTCCTGATCCAATTGGCATGACATTTTCATCCGCTATCTTTGAGATTGCATAGGCCAATTCTGACTGGATACTGTTATGCTCTAACTGAATCTGCCAACCTGAGTAATCGGTTCCATCATACTCAACACAAATTGCATATCTTTGCATCGCTAACTTATGACCTTAAGGCTGACAGATGATCTCTGGCTTTCAGTGAGGCGATCTTTAATCGATAAATATTTTTTCTTAGCTTCTTCAATCTCATTTATTCGAACAAGTGTATTGATCAGGTCCAAACTCATTTGGACCTCAAAATCACTACTTTCAAATTTATGGTCTTTTTGTTTATCTTCTGATGAACCTTGACTTCTAGATAATCTCATCAAATAAAAAATAATAATAGAAATGAGGATGATGGCGAAGGTTATTGGGATTGGCGCAGTAGAAATTAGCCATTTAAGATCTTGAATCAGCACATTGATTGAGACCAAGAAATTCTCGAGGATACGTAAGGTTGTAAATTGATCTTGATTCAATCTTATTTATTTTATGAGTAGTTCTGCAATCTGAATACTGTTAAGGGCTGCCCCTTTTCTTATGTTATCCGATACCACCCAAAGATTAAGACCATTTTTGCAGGAGACGTCTTGTCGCACTCTTCCAACATAGACTGCATCATTTCCAGCCCCATGGAATTTTGGTGTGGGGTATTGACCATTTTGCAAGCCATTGATTAATTTAATACCTGGCGCAGAGCCAAGCATTTCAAGTACTTGTTCTATATTGGGTATGATCTCAGTCTCAATATGAAGTGCCTCAGAATGACCATAAAAAACTGGAACTCTTACACAGGTTGGATTTACCAAAATACTATTATCATGAAGGATTTTTTTTGTCTCATTAACCATCTTCATTTCTTCTTTGGTATAACCATTATCTTGAAACACATCTATCTTAGGGACAACATTGAAGGCTACTGGATGATCCTGATCGCCCAGCTCAGTATCAACACCTGAAAGCATTTCTCTGGAAGAGCTCTCGAGAAGTTCCATGAAAGTTCTTCCTGCTCCGGAGGTTGCCTGATAAGTTGCAACATTCACCCTTTTGACCCTATAGGCATCATGGATGGGCTTAAGGGCAACGACCATTTGAATTGTTGAGCAGTTCGGATTTGAAATTATTTTTGTCTCGCTGGCAAGGTTAACGTCTTCTGGATTGCATTCTGGCACAACCAAGGGAACAGATTCTTGCATACGGAATTCAGAGGTATTGTCTATGACCATTGACCCTTGGGATGCCGCTCTTACCGCGTGTATTCGTGAAACTGAGGCCCCAGCTGAAAAAAATGAAAAGTCTACCTCTTCAAAATTGAATGAATCAAGCTCAAGCACTGCATACTCTTGACCTTTAAAACTTACTGTTTTCCCGAGAGATCGTGAGCTCGCCAAGGGATATAATTTATCTACAGGAAAATCTCTTTCCTCAAGTATTTCTAGGAGATGCTCTCCAACCAAACCTGTCGCACCAACAATCGCAACATTATATTTCTCCTTCTTCTGCATTAGGTATTTTGACCCCGATTTCTAAGAACATGATCGATCAGAACTAATGCAACCATTGCTTCGGCGATAGGTGTAGCTCTGAGCCCTACGCATGGGTCGTGCCTACCAGTAGTCACTATCTCGGTTTCTTGACCTTTCGTATCGATAGTTTTTCCAGGCACTTGAATGCTTGATGTCGGCTTTAAAGCTATTGACATTAGTAAATCCTGTCCACTTGAGATGCCACCTAGAGTACCCCCCGATGAATTTTTTTCAAATCCTTTCTCAGAAATTTCATCCCGATGCTGACTTCCTCTTTGATTGATCACAGAGAAGCCGTCCCCTATCTCAAATCCCTTAACAGCATTGATGCTCATCAATCCTTTTGCAAGATCAGCCTCAAGCTTATCAAATACAGGCTCGCCTAAGCCTACTGGCATGTTCGTAGCACAGATTGTTATCTTTGCCCCAATGCTATCGCCCTCTCTTCTCAAGGAGACCATAAAATCCTCTATTTCCTGATTTCTACTTGGATCAGGACTGAAGAAAGGGTTGGAAGTTATTGCATTCTTATCTTTAAGAGTAATACTGATTTCACCAATTTGTGTTAGATAGCCAAATATTTCAATCCCAAGATACTCTTTTAAGTATTTTCTAGCTATGGCACCAGAGGCAACACGCATTGCAGTCTCCCTTGCCGATGCACGTCCTCCCCCACGATAATCTCTAATTCCATATTTTTTAAGGTAGGTAAAATCTGCATGTCCTGGTCTAAATTTATCTTTTATTTTTTCGTAATCTCGGCTACGCTGATCTTCATTATAAATAACTAGACCAATAGGGGTTCCGGTAGTCTTTCCCTCAAAAACTCCAGAGAGTATTTTTACGGTATCTGACTCTTTTCTTTGAGTAACAAATTTTGATTGCCCAGGTTTTCTCTGATCAAGATAGCTCTGTATATCTTCCTCATTTAGCTCAAGGCCGGGTGGACAGCCATCTACAATAGCACCTAGCGCCACTCCATGACTTTCGCCAAAGGTAGTAACAGCAAAATTTTTTCCGAAAGTGTTTCCCGACATGTCAGGTATTATCTAACAAATATAATGAAGAATTAAGAAAAATAATCTTTAAGTGCCTGTGCAGTTATAACACATACACCCTCGCCACCGTTAGTAAACTCAAGCCAAATTGTCTCAAGCTTTTTATAATAATTCTCGAAGGCTAGTTGAGATTCTCCAACCTCGAGAATAAGAATGCCATCATCCCGGAGGCGTTCAGAGGCACCGTTAATAAGCCTATGAATAATATCTAACCCATCAGCTCCACCATCGAATGCCATATGAGGTTCCCATCTGTATTCCTTTGGCAAGTCTTCAATGTGTGCAGAGGGAACGTAGGGTGGATTTGAAATAATTAATTTAAATCTTGCTTCCTTGGGCGGATAGAGATCGCAATGAATAAAGTTGATCTGCTCACCCACCCCATGCGCAATTGCATTCTTTTCTGCTTGACGGATGGCTTGCTCAGAGATGTCGGTTCCTATCACCTGCAAATCTTTATAGTACTTTGCGATGGCAATAGCGATACAACCGGATCCGGTACATAAATCAATTACCCGGTCATTCTTTTCTAGGTTTAGCCATGGCTGAAAATCATCCTCAATTAACTCACCAATCGGTGACCTTGGAATGATTGTATCTGGACTTATCGCGAAGAGAAGAGAAGCAAATTCAATTTCACCCAAGAGATACGCGAGTGGCTTTCTAGAAATAACCCGCTCATTGCAAACATTAACGATGGCTTGGTAGTTTTTAGAATGTTCGCTAGCCCAATTCAATATAATACTAGCCTCATGATCAGCATTGATCGTGCCATGACCATAATACAGTTCGTGACTATTAAAATAATCAATGATCAAGTCGAACCAATCCTCGGGTCGCTCTTCTGATAAAATAATACGTTGTTGTTCCATACTGCTGTCTAAGGCGCCCTATGAAGAAAATAGCGATAACATTTTTAACTTTTATTTTATATCTTTTATTTGCCTGTAGTAATCAGCAAGAAGATTTTGATATTCAACAAGTACTAACAGATGCGACCTATCTAGGGCAAGGCCTTGAAATTCCAGATTTCAATCTTATTGACCAAAATGCTCAACTTGCTTCCAAAGATCTAATGCGAGATAGCTATAATCTATTATTCTTTGGTTTTACAAATTGTCCTGATATCTGCCCTATCACTCTTGGTATAATCTCTATGACCGAGCTGGTCGTCAACAATACCGTTAATCTAATTTTTGTAAGCGTCGATCCGCTCAGAGACTCACCAGAGATCATCAAAAATTACTTAAATAACTTTAACGCTCGTTTCATTGGATTAACAGGCGATGAGGAAGAGCTCGCGAGACTTTGGAGCGCGCTTGGCATTACGGTTCATAGAATTGAGGATCCCGATGGTTCGAGTTATAACATGACACATAATGGAACAGTTTTTTTACTCAATCCTGAGGGTCGAATGATTGGTCTAACGAACCATCCAGTTGACCCTGTATCTCTCAATCAGGATATCACTCTCATGATTTCGCAAGATTAGTCAGATGTTTGCCTATCTACAACACTTTATACCTAAACAATGGATTTCTAGCGTTTTTTATATTCTTTCAAGATCCCAAATTGTTTGGCTAAAAGACTTCCTAATATCAAATTACATTAAAATTTATAAAATTCCCCTCGATGACGCTAGGAGAAAAAAGGTCTCAGAATATACTTCTTTCAATGACTTTTTCGCAAGGGAGCTAAAAGAGGGCGCAAGATCGATTGACCAACACCCTAGTATAATCATCTCACCTTGTGACGGGAGGATTATTGAATCTGGCGAGATCAATATGGGAAAACTTTTGCAAGCAAAGGGACGGCTCTATGATAAGGAGAGTCTATTAAGGGGATCTAACCAGGGCATGCTTGATGACTTATCTTATTATTTGACGATCTATCTATCACCCACGGATTATCATCGTGTGCATGCACCGATCGATGGACAAATTCATTCAATACATTACATACCCGGTGCCAAGTACAGCGTGAATCCAAATGCTTTAGCAAGAATTAGTGGAATTTTTACACAAAATGAAAGGCTCATACTATGGTTGAAAAGTAGAATTGGATTACTCCCCTTGGTCATGGTTGGAGCATTAAATGTCTCAAGCTTTACAACCAAATATACAGGAGAAATAGAATCGGGAACAGAAAGAGATATTCCCTTGAATGATATAAGCAATCAATTTCAAAAAGGGGAAGAGATCGGTCAGTTTAATCTTGGATCGACGGTCATATTACTTCTACCTAAAAAATCTTTTAACCAAAAGCAAGGCTCTTCCAGTAAGGTTTTAATGGGTCAGGCGATCGGACAAATTCAGGGAATATGAACACAAGTCACTTGAAAGAATGGGAATCATTCATTGATGGAATAAGACACCACTTTAAGAGCAAAGGCTTTACGGAGGTATTTACAAATCATCTCAATATTAAAGAGATTCCTAATAAGCACATCAATCCCTTTAGGGTCGACTCAAACCTCAGCAAGCAAAATTACTTTTTACATACCTCGCCAGAGTTAGAAATGAAAAAATTATTAGCCAATGGATCAGGTAATATTTTTCAAATCTGCAAAGTTTTTCGAGATGATGAGATAGGCCCGTGGCATAAACCAGAATTTAATATGCTTGAGTGGTACCAAGTTAATATTTCAATCAATGACTTTATTGAAACGGTTACAGATTTTATGGTCAAGATTTCAGGAAACCGCATCAATCAAATTCAGGAACTTTATTTTAATGATATTTTCAAATCGAAGATCGGGGAGAATTATCCTAGCGCTCTATCGAACCTTATTTCGTACCTTGGTTATAAAAATGAGGGCATGGTGTTTGATCATCTTGATTTACATGAGCTCATCGACTTATTCCTTATTCAAGAAATTGAGGAACATAGAAATGACTGCGACCTTTTAATAATTAAAGGGTTTCCATCTGACTTGGGCTCTATGGCAAGCCTATATAAGGATGATCCGGGCATATCGACGAGATTTGAGATTATCCTTAATGGCTCTGAGATTGCTAATGGCTACGAGGAGTGCACTGATCCAGAAGTACTTATGGAAAGATTAGATATTCACCTAGAATCTAATAACTATAAAAGTTTTAGCGTTAGAGAGATTGAAATAATTACTAAAGATCTTCCTAGTTGTTGCGGAGTTGCTCTCGGTCTGGATAGATTTTTTGCAAAGTTAAAAGACAAGAATTTTATTTAGTTTATAAAATAATTTTATTGGGTATTATGCTCTGGCAACATACTCTTTTGTTCGAGTATCAACTTTAACCATTTCCCCTTGAGAAATAAAAAGCGGAACTCTAACAGTCGCGCCTGTCTCTAATTTTGCAGGCTTAACACCTCCTTGGGCAGTATCGCCTTTTAGCCCTGGATCAGTCTCAGTTACTTTTAAAACAAGAAAGTTTGGAGGCAAGATTTGTATAGGATTACCATTCCATAAGGTCACGGTATAGTCTACCTCCTCCTTCATCCAAAGAATTGTCTCACCAATAACATTCGCATTAGCTGCAAACTGTTCAAAAGTCTCGGAATTCATAAAATGCCACTCAGTACCATCTGAATATAAGTATTGCATCTCAATTTCAATAACATCTGCTGACTCGACGCTATCACTTGATTTAAAAGTTTTATCGACGACCCGTCCAGTCTTAAGGTTTCTTAGCCTGACCCTATTAAATGCCTGTCCCTTACCAGGCTTGACAAATACATTCTCAATTATCGAGAATG
Source organism: Gammaproteobacteria bacterium (assembly GCA_030834065.1). Taxonomy (GTDB): domain Bacteria; phylum Pseudomonadota; class Gammaproteobacteria; order Steroidobacterales; family Rariloculaceae; genus JAURFX01. Next base: position 7,491 of record JAURFX010000011.1, on the reverse strand, counting down.
GATCACCATCGAGCATGATTTTGAGTCCTGACTTAAACTCATTAGTGCTATAAATTGCCATATATATTTATGCGGAGAAGGTTATTGTTATCACATTATAATAGTATTGCTTTGGATCAAGGAAATAATGTCACACAATAAAAGAAAAAAAACATTTAACTCAATTACCGAGCTAGAGCAAAATCTTGGTAATACATTAAACCTCGAAGAAAATAGATCATTCAAGACTAAAATACCTAAAAGATTTATTGAATTAGCTAGTACCATTCATTTGGATGACCCGCTCATGAAGCAAGTTCTCCCCGATGTTAGAGAGCTCTCAGGGGGAAATGACCTGGATCCAGTAAATGAGCATAGGCTAGTAAATAAAGGCCTAATAAGAAAATATAAGGGGAGAGCTTTGCTCATTGTGACAGAAGCATGTCCTATGCACTGCCGCTATTGCTTTAGAAGAGAATTTCCCTATGAGGGAAATCAAATGAACACTGACAACTTAAATAGAGCAATCAGGACTATCAAATCAGATAAAAGTATAATTGAGATTATACTCTCTGGGGGTGACCCACTATCCCTAAGTGACGATAAGCTTGATCATCTCATTACTCGGATCAATAAACTGGATCATATTCAAACTTTAAGGATACATAGTAGGTATCCCATCGCTGATCCTCAGAGGGTAAATAGTTCTCTTCTAGCTGCCCTAAAAAAATTTACAAGGACAATAGTTTTTGTATTTCACATTAATCACCCAAATGAGATCGATGATGAATTAATTGATGCTGCATTAAAACTAAAAAATAATAACATTCATCTACTGAATCAATCTGTGCTCCTAAAAGGAATTAACGATAATGCAATTACCCTCAAGAAATTAAGTTTAAAGCTTTTTGATATTGGTATTAATCCCTATTACCTCCACTTACTGGATGAGGTGAAGGGGGCTTCTCACTTCAAAGTTGAGACCAATGAGGCGGTTGATATTCATAAGCAACTCAAGGGCTTGGTTTCAGGGTATCTGGTTCCTAAATTAGTAAAAGAGATAGTCGGGGAGAGCTCTAAAGTAACTATCTCTTAGAAATAATATTAACGCTATCGATAGACTTAAATTTTAGCGAGAGCCCTCTTCTTCCGCGAGCACCAATAAATTCTGATACTTTCTCATAATCAAAGTGTCTAGCTTTCTTTCCTGAGAACACTTCTATAATTTCATCCTTTGAAATAACAAAGATATAAAGCAAAGACAGTCCATCCTTCCTAGGCAGATTAATGATCTTCACACCTTTGCCCTTAGAGAGCTCCGGCAGCTCATCGATCGAAAAGGCAAGAGCACGCAGATCGCTTGAAATAGCAAAGACAAGCGAATCCTCAGATTGAATTTTTCTCAATGGAAGTGTTTTAGAATTTTCGGGAACCCTTATCACTGCTCTTCCTGATTTATTTCTCGTTATAAGATCTTGGGCGCTGACTTGGAAGCCATAACCTGATGACGAACAAATCAAAAATTTATCATTTTCACCTGTCAAGACTCCAGATGTAATATCTACACCATCTTGTAATTTAAATAAACTAGAAAGAGGATCGCCAAAACCTCTTGCTGAGGGGAGTTGCGTAGCGAGAATAGAAAATGCTCTGCCGTTTCCATCAAGAAATACGGCATCATTATTATTGGCTCCCAAGGATAAACAATCCAGAATGACATCATCCCCCTTAAAGCTCAGCGATTCGGGTTGAATCTCATGACCCTTAGCAAGCCTAACCCACCCCATCTTAGAGACGATCAATGTCACAGGATCTTTACTTATTATTTCCTTTTCTTCAATTGCTTCTGAGCTTGGCGCAAATTCAATCTTAGTTCTTCTATCATCCCCATACTCCTTGTCTAGCTCATCCAACTCATGAACTAATGTCTCGTTGATTAAATCTTTCGACTTTAATAGTTTTTTTAGTACTTTGATCTCATTAATTAACTTTTCTTGCTCATCCTTAATTTTAACTTCCTCTAATTTTGCTAAGTTTCTAAGTCTTAGGTCTAGAATGGCATTTGCTTGAATCTCAGTGAGCTTAAATTTTTTTATCAATTTACTTTTAGGATCATCCTCTGTCCTGATAATTCGAATTACCTCATCAATATTAAGGAAAGCAACCATCATTCCCTCAAGGACATGAAGTCTTTGTTCGGCATTCTGAAGACGAAACTGAGATCTTCTGGTGATTATGCCTCGCCTGAATTTAAGCCAATCGAGGCAAATCTCTAATAAATTAAATACTCGTGGAAGCCCTTCTAGGTCAATTACATTTAAATTCACCTTAATATTTTTTTCGAAGTCAGTCGTAGCGCAAATATGTGAAATCAATTGATCAATATTGACCTCCCCCTTTTTCAGCGAGATTAATATCCGACAAGGATTATCATGATCAGATTCATCTCTAAGATCATTCACCATAGGTAATTTCTTAGCAAACATCTGTTGCGCTATTTGCTCAATCAATTTAGCACCGGAGGTATGATAAGGAAGCTCGGTGATAACAATATCCCTCTTTTCTAATTGATAGCTGCCCCTGAGCCTAAGAGTTCCCTGGCCTAATTTATAAACGGATTCAATCTCCTCTTCATTAGAGACTAAAACTCCTCCTGAAGCAAAATCAGGACCCTTGATAATTTTGAGCAAGCTTTTAATAGTTGAATTTGGTCTCTTAATTAAAAGCTTCAATCCTTTGATAACCTCTTTTATGTTGTGAGATGGAATATCGGTAGCCATTCCGACTGCTATACCAGAACATCCATTGAGTAGTAGATTCGGAAGCTGGGCAGGAAAAATCCTAGGCTCTTTCAGGGTCCCATCAAAATTTGGCTGCCAATCAACAGTCCCCTCGTCCAGCTCAGCCAATAAAGTCTTTGTGTAAGCAGTCATTTTTGCTTCGGTATAACGCATGGCTGCAAATGATTTAGGGTCATCTTGGGAGCCCCAGTTACCCTGTCCGTCAATCAAGGGATACCGATAGGAAAAACTTTGAGCCATATTCACCATAGCCTCATAACAGGCTGAGTCTCCATGAGGATGAAATTTACCAATAACATCTCCGATAGTACGTGCAGCTTTTTTTGGCTTTGAGGCGGAAGATAAGCCTAAATCACTCATAGCATAGATAATTCTTCTTTGAACTGGCTTTAGCCCATCGCCTAGTTGTGGGAGAGCTCTATCCAAAATGACATACATGGAATAGTTAAGATAGGCGCCCTCAGCAAATACTGAGATGCTCTGTTCTATTTCATTTTCAAATAAGGATCTTTGATTACTCATATCTCAATAGCAGATGCAATATTACCTTTTTCCTCAATCCACTGTTTTCTCTCTTGAACTTTTTTTCTAGAAAGCAATTTTTCAAAAACATCATCATCATCGTTGGACTTTGAGAGCGTTAAGCGTATTAATTTTCTCGTTTCTGGCTTCATGGTTGTTTCTCTTAACTGGCTGGGATTCATCTCACCTAGTCCTTTAAATCGAGTGATAGATATCTTCTGATTCTTATTTTTTTTTGTGAGTTGCTCCACGATAGAGTCTTTTTCTTGCTCATCAATGGCGTAATGGACGCTCTTAGCTTGATCTATACGATACAGCGGAGGTAAAGCTATGAAAATATGTCCATTCTCGACAAGCGCACGAAAATGCCTTAAAAATAAGGCGCATAGTAATGCTGCAATATGCAATCCATCTGAATCCGCATCAGCGAGAATACAAATTTTAGAGTATCTGAGATTCTCTAGACTCGTCTCATTAGGGTTTAAGCCTATCGCTATACTTATGTTTTCAACTTCCTGTGACTTTAGAATTTCTGTGCTTTCAGCTTCCCAAGTGTTTAATATTTTTCCTCGCAGCGGCAAAATTGCCTGTGTCTCTCGGTTACGAGCCTGTTTAGCCGAGCCACCGGCTGAATCTCCCTCGACAATAAAAAGCTCAGAGAGTGATGGATCCTGAGAAATACAATCGGCAAGCTTTCCAGGGAGGGCGGGACCATTTGAAATCACTTTTTTTCTTACAACGGATTTACTTTTTTTCGATCGCAAGACTGCATTTTCAATCACGAGATTTGCTACATCTTTAGCATATAGAGAATTTTGGTTTAACCAGATTGAAAAAAAGTCTTTAGTAATGCCCTGAGTAATGTTTGATGCTTCTCTGGACGTTAATCTTGATTTGGTCTGGCCTGAAAATTGAGGTTCAGAAATTTTTAATGACAAAACAAATTGAACATTTCTCCAGACATCATCGGGAGCAATTTTGATGCCTCTAGGAATCAGGTTTTGAAATTCACAAAACTCTCTAATCGCATCTGTGATACCAGCCCTTAATCCACTAACATGCGTTCCGCCATCTTTGGTAGGAATCAGATTGACGTAACTCTCAGAAATTAAGGTTTCACTTTCTTTGATCCAGTTCAAGGCAAGCGATAACTCGAAATCTGCTTTTTTTGTATCAATTATATAGGCATCATTAAGGACTGTATCATCGAAATCTTTAATCGAATCGCTTAGATATTCAGCTAGACCGCCCTCATATCTCCATGAAATTTTTTCGTTTTTTTGATGATGATTTATGAATTCTACAAGAAGCCCATTGCATAGTACTGCCTTAGCTTTAAGATTCCTCTCAAGATCCTTGGCATTAAAATCTGAATGATCAAAGTATTTTGGATCCGGTTTAAACCAAATTTTTGTTCCTTGAGCATTTTTTGCAATCTTTTCAATGAGCTCTAAATCATCTCTCTTATCGCCGTTTCTAAAGGTCATTGTGTAATGATGACCTTGACGCTTAACCCAAACTGAAAGATGTTTTGATAAGGCATTGACAACAGATACACCCACACCATGCAAGCCACCAGAAAACTTATAATTCTTACCTGAGAACTTGCCCCCAGAATGAAGCTTGGTTAGAACAAGCTCAACACCTGGAACCTTTTCCTTAGGATGAATGTCTACAGGAAGTCCACGACCATCATCTTCTACAGATATAGACTGATCTTCAAATAACTCGACTAAAATTTTTTTTGCATGACCTTCTAGTGCTTCATCAACGCTATTATCAATGACCTCATAAGCTAAATGATTAGGACTTGTGGTATCTGTGTACATGCCAGGCCTTTTCCTGACAGGATCAAGTCCTTCAAGTACTTCAAGATCAGACGATTCATAATTTTTAGCCAAGATACAAGCTCATATTCAAGCCTTATTGTATCTTTAGTTAGAGTCTTAATCGAGGTCAGAAATCAATGATTCAATAGTTTTTTCATCCATATCTGAAATATGATTATAATTCTCATGCTCGATACTAAAAGTAAATCCATTTTGGCTTTTTATGGCCTCAACTGCGTCCCGAGAAAGCTCAAACCTTAGAAAATGTACGGCCGATGTTTTATCCTCTGTAGTCCTTTCTAGATCCTCATCAGCGATTGCAAGAACTTTTAGCTCTCCAACATTTAAATAGATTTGATCCTCGATACCGATTAACCTCGATAGCATTTCTCTTCTAAACCGCTCCTCTGGAAATTCAAGCATGAATGTTGCTTTAAGATTCGTACCATCAGGAATCAGCGGGTTGTATGCTGATAACTCTTCCTCGATATCTTCTCTTTTGTAAATTTTTTCAATTCTTAAAATTTCTTGAATTTGATACTGAATTGTTTTTCTATCTTCAAAGTACAAGGTAGCATTTGGACCAACCGCTACTTGTCTATGTTTCTTATGATTGATGACATCGCTTCTGAAAGTTTTACGAGTATCATGATATTGTTCTAAAGAATACAAATCTTCAATTTTAAGTTTTTCCATTTTTTAATTTCTCCTAAATTCCGTAGGCCTTTCTTAGTAAGCTCATAGGATGAGAGGCCTCAATTTTATCTGACATGGCAGCGATATGCTCTGATGCCATAGGACAATCAGATGCAAAATGATCTGCCTCATGCGACTCTGCTTGCCTCAATACTGGTCTACCGATTTTTCTTGAGATCTCAGCAAATTCTTTTTTAACGGCATATGTTCCATTATGACCGGAGCATCTTTCAATAGGCTGAACTTGTGTATCTGGAATTAGATTTAATAAATCCCTAGACTTAAGGCCCATATTCTGGACTCTTAGGTGGCAAGGAACCTGGTAGCTAATCTTACCTAAAGTCGTCTTAAAATTGGTACTTAGTTGCCCAGCATCATGCCTTTTCATTAAATACTCAAATGGATCAAAAATTTTAGATGCAATTTTATTGACTAGCTTATTTTGTGGAAAGAGCAAAGGAAGCTCTTGCTTAAACATTAAAACGCAAGATGGAATGGGCGCAACAATATCCCAACCCTCATCAATTGCCTGAGCAAGAATGGGGGCGTTGTATTCCATAAATTTTTCAACACTTTTTAAGTCACCTAGCTCCAACTTAGGCATTCCACAACATTTTTCCTGTGTGATTAACTTAACTTCAATTTGATTATGCAAAAAAACCTTGTAGACATCTTCAACCATGGTGGGGTGATTCTTATTTCCGTAACAAGTTGTAAAAATAGCAACCTTGCCTGTAGTTAATTCAGTGGGTGTTATTTTGGCTAATTTATAGGACTCTTTTGCAAGTAACTGTCTTGCAGTTTTTGAATGAAACTTTGGCAAAGGAGCATGCTCATCAATACCTAGCATGCTCTGCACTAATTTTCTTCCAAGCTTTGAATTATTCGTTGCGTTTACGATGCCTGAAATTACAGGTATCCCTGCAATACTTCCGAGCGTATCTGTGGCACTTAGCATTTTATCTCTTACGCTCGCACCCTTTTTATTAAATTTTTGATGTTTAGCGCGAAGCATCAGGTGTGGAAAGTCTATATTGAACTCATGAGGAGGTACATAAGGGCATTTCGACATATAACACATATCACATAGGTAGCAATTATCTACAACATCCCAATAGACTTCCTTGGGTACTGTATCTAACTCGCCCGACTCAGATTCATCGACAGCGTCAAAGAGAAGAGGAAAAGAATTACAAAGGTTAAAACACCTCCTACAGCCATGACATATGTCAAAAACTCTCTCTAGCTCAGTGTAAAGAGATGCTTCATTGTTAAATTCTTCAGACTTCCAATCAACAGGATGCCTTGTGGGTGCCTCTAAACTCCCCTCTCTCATAAATGCCTCTTTAATTTAGGTCGCGCCGATTGGCGCGACCATTAAGTTTTAGAATTAACTATCTAAAGAATCCAAAGTTTTTTGGAATTTATTAGCGTGAGACCTCTCGGCTTTTGCAAGTGTCTCAAACCAATCAGCAATTTCCTCAAAACCTTCATCTCGTGCAGTTTTAGCCATGCCTGGGTACATATCTGTGTATTCATGTGTTTCACCAGCTACTGCAGTTTTAAGGTTATCTGCGGTTCCACCAAATGGCAGACCTGTAGCTGGGTCACCACACGCTTCAAGATACTCTAAATGACCGTGAGCATGACCCGTTTCACCCTCA
>JAURFX010000058.1 GCA_030834065.1 Gammaproteobacteria bacterium | reverse complement strand
ATCGATCCTAATGAAAAAGTAATCAGTAATACGGCTGAGTGGAGCGGTAATATTTTTGGCGCACGTATTAACCTTGACTTGGATCAAGGAATACAATTCAACGCTTTATTTGGTAGAGGACAGGTCTCTATAGATAATGCGGATAGCCATCTTTTAAGGGATGATTTGGGTCCTAGCCCAAATATCAAAACCACAGGTGACGGTGATGCTTCCATCTTGGATCTGAACCTCTCTTATGAATTCATGGAGAATTTTTTAGTCAAAGCAGGATATCGAAGTTGGGTGTTATCTGATGAGGATGGAACTACTCGTTTTGGACCAGACTTTGCTAATGGATATCCAGAGGAAATCTCTACTGAAAGCAAAGGTCTGTATCTTGGAGTTGCCTATCGTATCCCAGTGGCTCAGTAAGTCTAGTTGATATAAAAAATATAACACCAACTGAATAACCAAAGCATTTGGGCAAAAAAACAGGCCGCTGAACCCATATCCTTAACGTTCTTAGATAATTCATTGGAGTCTCTGCTTATCCTATCAATTGTTTTTTCGATAGCGGTATTGAGCATTTCTGTTATAAGCGCAATCGTTCCAATAACCGTTAGATAAACGCCATGATGCGTTTTAAGTTCTAAGAGAAAAAATAATGGGATTTGCAGAATAAATAGGACTGATTGAAACCTAAAGGCAGCCTCACTTTTCCAGCAAAAAGCGATGCCATGAAGCGAATTTATTAGTGCGCGATAGAGTCTCTTAATTTCAGAAATTATTAGAGTCAAATGAACTTCTTGATTTGAAATGAAACAAGCATACCTACTAGCATTGCCACTACAAAAAAGAGACCGTCTTGAGATAGAACATGAGTAAGTGCTGGGCCGGGACAAAGACCATACAAGCCCCAGCCCATGCCAAAGATCACTGATCCAGTGATAAGTTTTTGGTCAATAGCTTTATTTTGAGGTAAGTCGAAAGCATTTCTGAGTATTGGCTTGATCTGTTTCTTGGATATTTGATATGCAATAACAGATACAATAAGTGCACCGCCCATGACAAACATAAGATCAGGAACCCAGTTACCAAAGAGGTCAAGAAATCCCTGGACTTTAGCGGTATCTGTCATTCCTGAGACAGCCAAACCTAAACCAAAAATAATTCCAGATACAAGTGCTACAAAGGAGATCATGGATTAACCCCAAATAGCGCAACCGTCACAATTCCAGAGGCCATAAAACAAAGCGTGGCAACAATAGAGCGTATTGAAAATCTGCCAATACCACAAACGCCATGACCGCTTGTGCAGCCTGAGCCTCTATTAACCCCAAAACCAACAAGAAAGCCTGACAAAAGAATAAGGGATGTATTACCTGGGAGTGTTGGTTGAGAAACACCGAGAATAGAGTAAGCAATAAGAGCGCCCAAGGGCAGCCCAATAATAAATAGCGTCGACTCCATACTTTTTGAGGTGCAGAAATTCCAGAAAATAGTACTGATCCCTGCAACTTTTCCATTAACCAGAAGAAGAATAAGAGTACTGACTCCGATTATCATGCCACCTAAAAGAGGTAAGAAAAATGCATTCATATCTTTATTGATTATTTTTGTTTCAAGGCTATTATTACTCTAATGTGGCTTAAATTAAAGTTTCTTATTGTTGTAACTATGATTGTTGTTGGATGCAGCAATGATTTATCTATATTTGCTTATGATAATGAACAAATTGTCTCATTAAACGATATCACACAAGATCAGGAGTCGAGAGGTTATTACGATGGACGTCCCTTTACAGGTACCGCCGTCTCACTTCATAGAAACTCTAATCTTAACAATCGAATTCAGTTTTATTACGGCGAGATACATGGCCAAGCTGAGTCTTGGCATTCAAATCAGGTTTTGGCTTCGCTTGTTGAGTATACTAATCATCAAAAAGATGGACTTGCCATTAGTTGGAATGATCGGGGGGTTGTGGAGACCGTGGTTCATTATGAAAAAGATTTACAACAAGGTTTAACCATTTACTTTGATGATCTCGGAGAGGTCGATCAGTATTATTGTTTTGATGAAGATGAAGAGGTGAACCAATCTTACTGCATAGATAATTACATGACACATTTTGTGGATTATCTGAATTATTTACCGAGTGAGACAAATCTCTTTGAACCAGAATTTAATTAATGTATGAGGCATAGATGAGTGATTGGGATGATGATGATTGGGATGATGGAGCAGAGGCACTTAAGGATGATAATGATCTTGATGATGGTCTCGATCTTAATGAGCTTATTGAAGAGCTAGAAGAGGTCATAGCAAGGTACCCTGAGCTCACCGATGAAGAGAAGGATAGCTTGATTGCAACTTTTCCAACTCTTTTAGACTAGAGTTCATAAAATAACCCCTTAATAATCAATTCATTAGACAAATTAGGATATAATTTATTCTGATTTTTCTATGATTTTGCCTATTAATTTAAATGTTTCTGATCTTTTGGTTAAAAGGGGGGGAATCACTTTAATCCAGTCATTTTCGGTTAATCTTGTGCCCCATGATTGTTGTATTCTTACTGGACCTAATGGCTCTGGTAAAACAACCCTTTTAAGAACGATTGCAGGCCTCTTAAAGCCATCTTGGGGGAAAGTAGATTTAAATACCGATTCTGAGTCCAAGCCGATGATTGCTTATCAGGGGCACCAAGATGCCCTTACTGAGCAAATGACTGTAATTGAGAATTTAATTTTTTATCAAAAATTATATAAAAGTGATTCTGAGCAAATGCATTCTCTCATTCAAAAATTTTCTATTGATTATTTAAATCAACCTGTAAGCCACCTATCAGCAGGCCAAAAAAAAAGAGCCAGCCTATGTTGTCATTTTTTAGCAAAAGCTTCACTATGGATTTTTGATGAGCCCGCAACTAATCTTGATCAGAGCTCAATAAGTGTTTTGACTCAAGAGATTAAAAAGCTTAAAGATAGAGGTGCAATTGTTCTTATTGCGACACATAGTCCGCAACTTTATTCGTTTATATCTAATCTTAACGTTTCTCTTGAACCATGATGTTTAATTTTTTAAACCGAGAGGTTAGGGCAGTTATTAGTGATAGTTCATTAATTAGTAGTGTTTTAATTTACTTTATCATCGCAATTAGTGTGGTAAATTTTGTTTTATCAGGAATGACATCAACCATCGCAGTTATTGCCGGTTCAGTTTTTTCTTGGATAATTTTATTATTGATCAGTGTAAATTTTGGCTATCAAATCTATTTTCGAGATTTCTTAGACGGCTCTATCGATAAAATTCTTCTTTCAGGATGTTCATTAAATATATTTATGCTGATCAAGCTCTTTGTACATTGGGTTTTTATTGTTCTGCCCATTGGTGTTCTCTCAGCTCTTAATATCAAGATACTTCTTAATAGCCCACTTAGTTACTCGATGATTTTATCATTGGCTGTATTTTCAACTTTTATCATTGCTTGTTTTATTAGCTTTTCAACACTTATTGCTTTTAGGGCGAAGTTAGGAAACATGTTATTAGGGATTATCTCCATTCCTTTGCTCATGCCTTTATTGATCTTTATTTCTGCAGTCTCCATTTCGCAGCAAATTCCTTATAACATAGAGGCAATCTTTAGGATCCTCGGTGGTTCCTGCCTTGTTTTGGTTGTTGTGATTCCTTTTATTAACAGTCTGATTATTAAGGAAGTAGGTGAATGAATATCATTAAACTTTTTCACCAATTCATTTCCCCAAGATTTGTCTATTGGCTTTCTAATGTCATTATTCCTTACGTGTTTGTCCTGGCGCTTATCTTGATAGCATTTGGCTTATATCAAGGAATATTTATTGCCCCTCCAGATTACTTACAGGGTGATGCATACCGCATAATCTATATACATGTTCCTGCGGCATATTTAAGTTTATTAGGTTATGTCATTCTGGCTGTATCGTCCTTTTTGGGTTTTGTATGGCATATTAAAATTGGTTATTATGCTGCTCGATCTGTGGCAGGCATTGGAGCTATATTTACTGTGATTGCACTTCTTACGGGTGCCATTTGGGGTAAGCCAATGTGGGGTACTTATTGGCAATGGACAGACCCAAGAATGATGTCTGAATTATTTTTACTATTTTTATATCTTGGCTATATGGCCTTAATCGTAAATATTAGAAATATTGATCAAGCAGACAGAGTTGGTTCAATACTTGCAATGATTGGTTTGATAAATGTCCCAATCATCCACTACTCAGTGGAATGGTGGAGTAGTATCCATCAAGGGCCTAGCATTATGCGTGAAGGGGGACCGTCAATAGCTCCAGAGATGCTCTATCCATTACTTACTTCTATTCTCGGTTTCACTCTTTTATTTATTTTTCTATTTTTATACCGCTTAAATACTATGATCCTTCTCAGGGAGTCTGGTGCACGTTGGTTAAAGGAGATAATTGATGAGTAATTACTGGTTATATGTGATTGTTTCTTATACGATTTCAGCATCCATATTAATTATTTTTGTATGGATAAGCTATTCACAAAGAGCGAGAGCTTGGCAAGAGTTAAAAAAATTAGAGACTAAAACAGGCATAATTCCGAAGATAAATAAATATGACTAAAAAAAGAATTCAACGAATATTATTTATTGCCATATTAATAGCCCTTGTAAGTATTGGTTTGAACTTAATTTGGAATGCTTTTGAAGAAAATTTGTTGTATTCATTTTCTCCGACTCAAGTGCTTAATAATGAAGCACCGGCTGAGCAGACGATAAGGCTTGCTGGCATGGTTAAAGAGGGAAGTCTTATCAATGGCAAAGATTTGCTGGTTGAGTTTACCTTAACAGATTTTCTCAATGAGGTTACGGTTCAGTACCGCGGCATTACTCCGGATCTATTTGGCGAGGGACAAGGTGTGGTCGTTCAGGGGATGATGCGAGATGATATTTTTTATGCGAATGAAAATGGGCTTTTAGCTAAGCACGACGAAAACTATATGCCTCCAGAGGTGGCT
>JAURFX010000093.1 GCA_030834065.1 Gammaproteobacteria bacterium | reverse complement strand
GCTAAAGGGGTTATTTTGGTATAGCGATCTTTTTGAATCTCTAGACGCAAAGCAAGCAGATCAGTAATGTCAGCTTCATCGTGCTGAGTTACATGGGGAATATTGATCCATGAGGTGTGTAAATTCTTAAAAGCAGCTTTCTGAAATTTTGTTAGCGGTTCTTCTTTAACCGATCCCCATTGAGAGAAATCAATGTCATAACTTTCGAAATGGAAACCTTTTTGAGATTGATCAGAAGTATTTAATTTTTCTTTAACAAACCGATGTAAATCTTCTTTTAAAATTCTGCCCTTGGGACCGCTTGAGGTAACATCAGAAAGCGTAATACCAAACTCTCTTGCTAGTTTTCTGACTGCAGGCCCAGCATAGACCTTTCCATGATTAGAAACAGTGGGTTGAGATGATGATAAGTTTATTTGATTGGATTTGGGCACATCCTTTTGAGGAGTGCTATCCAAGACTGTCACTGGATTAGCCTTTGCAACAACATCCTCCTCCTCAATTTCAAGGTCTATAAGTTGCATCCCTTCAGAAACTTGCGCACCCAACTTTTGATGAATTTTTATGACTGTTCCTTTTTTAGGAGAGGGAACTTCCATAGCTGCCTTATCGGATTCGAGCACCACCAAGGGATCCTCAGCATTGATTATCTCTCCCTCTTTAATGCAAACCTCAATAATTTCTACCTCAGCAGTGTCTCCAAGATTTGGAATTGGTACCGAAATGATACTCTTAACGATGGTGGGTTTTGTTTGAGATGAAACGAGCTCTCCTTCAATCACAGGCTCTTCAGATAAGGTAGATTCCTTTTCTTCAGTTTTTGGCTCATCTTGATCTGCAACTTCAAGTTCAAGGAAGTCCATACCTTCGCTAACCCCGTCGCCTACTTTAACTAGAATCTTTTCTACCACTCCATCAACACTGGCAGGAAGCTCCATAGCTGCTTTGTCTGATTCAAGCACTACTATGGGATCGTCAGCAGAAACTTTATCGCCAGGTTTGACACATACTTCAATTACCTCAACTTCTGTACTTTCTCCAAGACTAGGAATGGTAATAATTTTTTTAGACATTGGTCAGACTTCCCAAGGATTAGGCTTTGCAGGGTCATTACCAAGCTCTTGATAAATATGGTCTAATCTTTCTTTGGATAAATTACCATCTTTGAACAAGCTGTAGGCAGCTGCTTTGGCAATAGAGGCTGCATCTACTTCAAAAAACTCTCTGAGCTTTTTCCTGGAATCGCTTCTTCCATAACCATCGGTGCCTAAAGTTACATAGGATCCCTTAACCCATGGTCGAATCTGTTCTGCGTAAGCTCTAACATAATCGGTTGCTGCTATAGAAGGTATATCTGCTCCTTGAAATTTTGTTTCAATAAATGCTGGGGTTGGCTCGATAGTTGGATCAAGTAGATTTTTTCTCTCAACCTCCATCCCATTCTTCCTAAGTAGGTTAAAACTGGTCACACTCCAGAGTTCGGCACTTATCTCAAAATCTGCTAATAGCTCCTCTGCCTTAATGACCTCGTTCATAATCGATCCAGCACCAAGTAAACGCACCTGGGGTTTTGAGGTTGGTTTAAAAAGATACATCCCCTGTATTGCATCTTCTTCTTGCTCAGGGGCAAGAGCAGGATGAAGATAATTCTCATTCATTACGGTGATGTAATAAAAACAATTCTTGTTATTTACAAACATCTCATTGATCCCATGCCTGAATATCACAGCTAGTTCTGAACCAAAGGCTGGATCGTAAGATACGCAATTAGGGATCAAAGCAGACATCATATGCGAATGCCCGTCTTGATGTTGTAGCCCCTCGCCGTTGAGAGTAGTTCTCCCTGAAGTTGCACCAATTAAAAAGCCCTTGGCTTGAGCATCGCCTGCAGCCCAAGCAAGATCCATAATGCGCTGGAATCCAAACATGGAATAAAACAAATATATGGGAATCATGGGGAAGTTGTAATTGTAGTAAGCTGTTGCCAAAGCTATCCATGCAGAAAAAGCTCCGGCTTCGGTAATACCTTCTTCAAGCATAACCCCTTCTTTGCTCTCCTTATACCACATGACTTGGTCAGCATCTTCGGGTTCGTACTTTTGTCCCTCAGCTGAATAAATACCAATTTGACGAAATAAACCCTCCATACCAAAAGTTCTTGCCTCATCAGGAACGATGGGAACCAAGCGATTGCCAATCGATTTATCTTTAATCAGATCAGTCATCATTCTGACAAAGACCATGGTGGTAGAAAGTTTTTTCTCTTCAGATCCTAACTTGTATTTATTAAAAATCTTATTAGCAGGTTCACCAAGTGGCTGCTCATGAAATTTTCTTATGGGTAAAAAACCTCCAAGCTTCTGTCTTGTTTCAATTAAATATTTGTACTCAGGTGAATTTTTCTCAAATTTAATATAGGGTAATTCCTCTAAATCATTGTTATCTATAGGAATATCAAATTTATCTCTAAATGCTTGAATATTCTCGATAGTGAGTTTTTTGACTTGGTGAGTAGTATTGTCTGCTTCTCTAGAGCCAGTTCCATAACCCTTAGTGGTCAATGCTAAAATAACCGTAGGGGCACCCTTAGCATTGATTGCTTTGTGGTAAGCAGCGTAG
>JAURFX010000039.1 GCA_030834065.1 Gammaproteobacteria bacterium | reverse complement strand
GCAAAATAGTGATATTGAAAAGCTCAAAAATTATGACGACTTTGAGATCCCTGATGGCTTTAATTTTTTGCAAATTAAAGGCCTATCAAATGAGATGCTTGAAAAGTTCTGTGAGATAAAGCCTGAAAATATTGGTCATGCAAAAAGAATTCCGGGCGTTACGCCTGCGGCTATCTCTCAACTTTTGTTATATTTAAAGAAACATAGTGCTAGGGGAATCGCATGAATTTATTATTTCGAATTAATATTATTTTGCTGTTTTTGTTCTTTCTGGGCTGCTCGCAAGAACAGTCAGTTGATACGATTGAGCAAATTCAAGTAGGCGGGCCCTCAGGGACAGAGCTAGCTGAAGAGCAAATTTTGAGAATAGGCAATGGTTCTGAGCCAGGGAGCCTAGATCCTCACTTAAGCGAGGGCGTTGAGTCATCTGTAATAGGGAGAGACCTGTTCGAGGGCTTGATAAATGAGCTTCCAAATGGAGAGCTTATACCAGGGGCGGCAACATCTTGGGACATATCAGACGATGGTCTCATTTATACTTTTTATTTAAGGGAGGATGCAAGATGGTCTAACGGCGATCTTATAACTTCTGAAGATTGGCTCTACTCCTTACGAAGAAGCGTTGATCCCGCTACGATGTCATCTTACACCTTTATCTTGTATCCCATATTAAATACAAGAGAAATCGCAGCAGGAGAATTACCATCAGAGTCTCTTGGGGTCAGGGCCGTGGATCAATACACCATTGAAATTATCCTTGAAGGGCCGACGCCTTATTTTTTAGGCCTCTTAACTCATAGCCAATCTTATCCCGTCCATCGGCCAAGCGTTGAGGCATTCGGTGGAGAGCATACTAGGCCGGGAAATCTGGTATCTAATGGTGCTTACATGCTTGATGAATGGGTAGTTCAGTCTCATGTTAAGGCTGTAAGAAATCCCTTTTACTGGGACAATGCCAGTACAGTGATAAATGAGGTTTGGTATTACCCCACAGAAGATAAGTCCGGAGAGTTGTCAAGATATAGGGCTAATGAGCTCGATATAACACAATCGGTGCCAGCAGCCCAAATTGATTGGATTAGAGAAAATCTTCCCAATGACTTCTTAAGCGTTCCCTATCTAGGCGTTTATTATTTTGGGTTCAATTTATTAAGAGAGCCTTTTATTGATAATTTTGAGCTAAGGAAAGCGCTTACTCTTGCTATTAATAGAGACATAATCACCGATCAGGTTTTAAATGGCGGACAAATTCCTGCTTATGGATGGGTCCCTCCCGTGATTGGATATGAGCAGCAATCTATGGTTGAGGCGACATGGACGCAAGAGCAGAGAGAGGCCGAGGCAAGAAGGCTTTATGAGGCTGCTGGATACAGTTTTGATAATCCGCTGGAAGTAGAGATCATGTATAACACATCACAGGATCACCGAAGGGTTGCAGTTGCAATTGCCGCCATGTGGAGACAGGTTTTAGGCGTTGAAACAATTTTATTAAATCAAGAATGGAAAGTTTTTTTAGATACCCGACGGGCAAAAGAAGTGACCGAGGTTTTTAGGGGAGGATGGATCGGAGATTACAATGATGCCAATACATTTGCTGAGCTTTTGCAGTGCGGTAGCGGGCTTAATGATCAGGGCTACTGCAATCAAAGGTACGATGAGTTGATAAAATTAGCATCAATTGAAGATGACCTTGAGGCTCGAGCGCAGCTTTTGCAAGAGGCAGAGCTAATTATGATTGAAGATCTGCCACTGATGCCAATATATTTTTATGTGAGCAATTACCTTGTTAAGCCTTGGGTTGGTGGCTATGAGACCAACATCATGAAGCATGATAGGTCAAAAAACTTTTACATACTGTCTCATTAAGGCTCAAACGTGTTTGCTTATGTGATCAAAAGATTTTTTAGTGCAATTCCGACACTATTTATATTAATCACAATAGCTTTTTTTTTGATTCGAATGGCCCCTGGCGGTCCTTTTGATGCCGATCAAGCATTGCCGCCAGAAATGGAAGCTAATTTACGCGCAGCATACCATTTAGATGAACCGCTATATCAACAGTATTACCGTTACTTAAGCGGACTTGTGGTTGGAGATTTTGGGCCCTCTTTCCAGTACCGAGATTTTGGCGTAACAGAGCTGATCATGACCGGGTTCCCGGTGTCTTTAAGGCTTGGGATATCTGCAATTTTAATTGCTCTAATATTTGGTGTGGCTGCCGGCAGCTTTGCGGCGCTAAGGCAGAACAGTCGATACGATCACTTTATTATGACATTATCCATGACGGGTATATCTATACCAAATTTTGTCGTTGCTCCTTTGTTGGTATTATTTTTTGCTGTTATGCTTGGCTGGCTACCGGCCGGGGGGCTAGGTGACGGCGGATTTCAAAATTTTATTTTGCCAACGGTCTCACTTGCATTGCCACAAATTGCTTATATTGCAAGACTGACCAGAGGAAGCATGATAGAGGTTCTAAGAAGTCAGTTTATTAGGACGGCTAGAGCACAGGGATTAGCACTTCGTTCAATCATTTTGCATCATGCATTAAAGCCAGCGCTTATGCCTGTTGTAACTTACCTTGGCCCAGCAACAGCAGGCATCATTACGGGCTCGGTGGTCATCGAACAAATATTTAGCATTCCTGGGCTTGGTCGGTTTTTTGTTCAAGGCGCGCTAAACCGAGACTATACACTAGTAATGGGTGTCGTGGTTTTCTATGGCATTTTAATCATTCTTTTTAATTTAATTGTTGATGTTATTTATGCCTACCTGGATCCAAAGTTAAGAAAATGATCACCAAGCAATCAAGAAGCATATGGACAGAGGCATGGGGAGCCATCAAGAAAAATGCTCGAGCAACGATCGCTTTTTATGTTTTATGTTTTATGGTTGTATTTGTTGTTATTGGGCCTGTATTCAGCTCATTTGCATACGATTTTACTGACTGGTCATATCTTGCAATGCCGCCTAACTTTGAAAATGGACATATCTTAGGCACAGACTCCTTGGGAAGAGATGTATACGTACGTACTTTATACGGAGGCAGAATATCTTTGATGGTGGGCATTGTCTCAACCTTTGTTAGCCTCTTTATTGGGGTTAGCTACGGCGTGTTTTCTGGATACATGGGCGGTAAGATTGATGGCTTTATGATGCGCTTCATTGATGTGATGTACGCACTGCCTTTTATGTTTTTTGTGATTTTATTGATGGTCTTTTTTGGCAGAAATATTTTTCTAATTTTTATTGCGATAGGTGCGGTCAATTGGCTCGATATGGCAAGAATTGTAAGAGGACAAACGCTTGCTTTAAAACAAAAAGAATTTGTTGAGGCAGCAGAGGCGCTTGGGGTCGGTGCTCTTGCAATTATGCGAAGACATATTGTGCCAAACTTGTTAGGTGTTGTTGTCATATATATCACTCTAACCATTCCGCAAGTAATCCTTGTAGAGTCCTTTTTAAGCTTTCTAGGTCTTGGCGTGCAAGAGCCTCTAACCTCATGGGGCATGCTCGTTAAGGAGGGCGCTGAGGACATGCAAAGCACACCTTGGCTATTAATCGTTCCAGCAATCTTTTTGGCTACAACTTTATTTTGCTTCAATTTCTTGGGCGATGGCTTAAGAGATGCATTAGATCCAAGAGACCGACAATGATTCTCTCAATCAAAGGCTTATCGGTAACCTATCAATCAGATGATGGGCTAATTTTTGCTGTTGACGACATTGACTTGTCATTACAAGAAAAAGAAACCCTGGCTATTGTGGGGGAGTCTGGCTCTGGAAAAACGCAAAGCATGCTAAGCATCATTGGACTATTGCCTGAAAATGCACAAATAAAAGGAGAGGCATTTTTTAATAATAAATTGCTTTTTAATCAAAGCAATAATCATGCCGAAGAATTTAGGGGAAATGAAATAGGAATGATCTTTCAGGATCCTATGACCTCGCTTAATCCTTATTTAACAATTGAAGAGCAACTTGGCCTTGTATTAAAAAAACATTTGCCGGACGAGGACCATGGAAAAATAATTTTAGAAGCTCTAAATAATGTAAAAATTCCAGACGCCGCCTCAAAAATGAATCAATATCCGCATGAGCTTTCTGGTGGCATGCGACAGCGCGTCATGATTGCCTCTGTGCTCATGCTTAAACCAAAAATACTGATTGCCGATGAGCCAACTACGGCCTTGGATGTTACAGTACAGGCTCAAATTTTAGCCTTGATCAAAGATCTTAAGGATCAAATTGATACCTCAATTATTTTCATTACTCATGATCTGGGGGTGGTTGCAGGCATTAGCGACAGAGTGGTTGTAATGGAGAAAGGAAAAATTGTGGAGGAGGGAGCTCCTGAAGCAATTTATCATGCGCCTAAACATCCATACACCCAAAAATTAATTGCCTCTATCCCTAGAGTCGATGAAAAAAACTTGCATCATCAAGACGCCTTTCCTAATAAAAGCATTGATGCTGACAATATAAGCATGGAGTATAGAATTAAAAAAGGCTGGTGGTCTTTTGATACATTAAAGGCTGTCAGAAATGTATCTTGTGAACTGGGCCAAGGAGAAATTCTGGGGGTTGTTGGAGAATCAGGATGCGGTAAGTCAACGCTCGCTAAGTCACTTGCCACGATGATTTACCCAACCAAAGGCAAACTTAAAATCTTTGGACAAGAGGCGAATATTGGCAACCAAAGCCTGAAAAAAATTACCCAAAAAGAAGTTCAAATGATCTTTCAGGACCCTGTGTCTTCGATGAATCCAAGAATGAACATTGAAAGTATTTTATCTGAGCCTTTATGGACACATAGCCCCAATTTGGACAAGGCGTCTGTCAGAGAAAAGGTTATCAGTGCGCTTGATAGGGTTGGGCTTGATAGCAGTGCTTTGTTTAGATATCCTCATGAGTTTTCTGGGGGGCAGTGCCAGAGAATCGTGATTGCCAGAGCCTTGATGCTCAAGCCAAAAGTCATTATTTGTGATGAGCCAGTTAGCTCTTTAGATGTGTCTATAAGAAAACAAGTGCTTGAATTATTATTAACCATAAGGAAAGAAATTAACGCTTCATTGTTATTTATCAGCCATGATTTGAGCGTTGTTAGACAGGTTTGTGACAATGTCATGGTGATGTACCTGGGCCAAGTAGTGGAACAAGCCAACGTCAATGAGCTTTTTGATAGCCCTAAACACCCCTACACAAAAGCCTTAATTGCGGCGGTTCCTATACCAGATCCAAATATCCAAAAACAAATAGAGCTTAAGCTGATGGAGGGAGATCCTCCCTCGCCCATTAATTTACCCAGCGGCTGTAGTTTTGCAGACAGGTGCGCATTTAAAAACGACCAATGCAAAAGCGAACAAATACTGACCAGAGTAGATAGCAGTCTTGTAGCGTGTATTCGAGCAAGGGAAATTAATTGAATTTCTCAATTGAGGCATTTAAGTCAAAGCTTCTCGAGGCACAGCCATTAAAAATTCAGTTAAAGACTATTGAGCGTCTTTATCAGTTTTATGGATTGCTGATTCAGTGGAATAAAATTCACAATTTAACCGGCCCACTGTCATTTGAAAGCATTGTTTATAGACACTGCATAGAGTGTTTAGCATTGAGCGAGCTGATCGATGCTGAATGCGTTTATGATCTGGGATCGGGCGCCGGCTTGCCAGGCATACCGCTGGCCATATATTTGCCAAACAAAAAGTTTTTTTTGGTTGAGAGCAGACAAAAGAGAGTTCAGTTTATGAGAACTGCGGTGTTAAACCTAAACATAAATAATGTAGAAATTTTTCATGGAAGAATTGAAGAATTAAAACAAATTGAAAGCCCTGTCTCCTTTTTGGCAAGAGCATTAGCTAAGCCACCAGAGGTCATTCGGCTGGTCAGCGATATATTTAAAATAGCTGACCAACTGATTATTCCTTCCCAAAAAAAACCAGATACAGAGACCTTAGAGATAAATAAATCATGCTATAAAGTAGTGGTGAGGGAGTTTTCTAAAGAATTAAAATTAAATACAGCGGCTCTTCTCATCGCAAGACAACAATGACAAAGAACATAATATCTGTTGCAAATCAAAAGGGTGGTGTTGGCAAGACAACAACTGCAGTTAACTTAGCATGTGCCCTAGGATTGGCAGGGGAGAATACATTGCTCATCGATTTAGACCCCCAGGGCAATGCCACAATGGGCTGTGGTGTCAATAAATTAGAGCTTGAAACGGTTATAGGGGACGTATTAATCAATGGCGTAGCATTAAAGAAAGCCATTGTTCCCGCCAATAATGAATCAATATTTGTTGCCCCATCGAATCAGCAGACCACGGTTGCTGAGGTTAAATTGCTAACAATGGAAGAAAGAGAATTTCAGCTTAAAAGGGCAATAGAAACTATTTATGTTGACTATGATTATATTGTCATTGACTGTCCACCTACATTAAATATGCTTACGGTTAATGCGCTGGTCGCCTCTCAAAGTGTATTGATACCTATGCAATGTGAATATTACGCACTTGAGGGACTTTCATCGTTAACCCAGACCATTAAGAGGATAAAAGAAACATCAAATCCGATCCTTGAAATTTATGGTATTTTAAGAACGATGTACGACCCAAGGAATAATCTAGCAATCGAAGTTTCGGGACAGCTCTCTGAATATTTTGGAGATCGATTATTTACGACCATTATCCCAAGAAATATAAGGCTCGCAGAGGCTCCTAGTTTTGGAAAGTCTGTGATGTCGCATGACCTAGGATCAAAGGGCTCTCAGGCCTATTTAGCGCTCGCAGGAGAAGTTTTGAGAAGAGACCAAAGCAATAAAGGCGTAAATGTCTAAGAGGAAAAGTTTAGGCACTGGATTGGATGCTCTTTTAGGGACAAGCTCTATTGAAAATAGTCTTCCACAGAAAGAAGACGACAAGGGTTACAAAAATATTCCGATTATTAATCTCCATCCTTGTCAATTTCAGCCCAGAAAAGTTTTTAAAAAGGATCAATTGCAGGAGCTTGCAAGCTCAATTAAGGAACAAGGGATCATACAGCCCATCATAGTTCGCATCTCGGCATCACAAGCTAATTATTATGAAATTGTAGCGGGCGAGCGACGTTGGAGGGCGGCACAAATTGCTGGGCTTGAGACCCTTCCTGCTATCGTTAGGAAGCTGTCTGATGATCAGGTAATGGCCATGGCCCTCATTGAGAATATTCAAAGAGAGGACCTTAATGCAATTGAGGAGGCGCAGGCACTTAAAAGACTGGTTGATGATTTAGGCATGAGCCATGAGGAGGTTGGCAATGCCGTAGGAAGATCAAGAGAATCGGTATCCAACATGATCCGCCTTATAGATCTACCTGAGGCGGTTAGGGCTATGGTGGTTGAGGGTGATCTAAGCATGGGCCATGCCAGAGCTTTGCTTGGCGTTGGCGAGAGAGGGGGCATCATTTCTTTGGCAAACAGAGTTAAGCTAGAGGGCCTCAGCGTAAGAAAAACTGAGCGACTTGTACAATTCTATAAAAATAAAACTAATATTAAATCTCAGGCTCAATCGAGAGACCCGGATCTACTAATTTTAGAGCGAGAGCTCGGAGAATTATTAGGCTCAAGGGTAACTATTAAGAGCGATAATAGAGGCGGCACGTTAACGCTCAAGTTTTTCAGCAATGATGAGCTTCAAGGCATCATTGATAGACTAAAAAAATGAATTATCATGTAGCTTAATTCATGCCCATATCGCACAATCAGGCTAAAAAAATAGTTTTTAAATTAATCTTATTTCAGCTGCTCATTGGCCTAATTGGAGCGGGTAGTTTTGCTCTTATTGGGGGAGAAATGTATTTAATTTCCTCCGCTTTAGGAGTATTAACAATATGGTCAGGAACCCTTCTCGCTTACATAAAAAATTTTATGGTAACAATTTCGAAAATTGAGCAATCTTTTCGGTCATTTTTTCAAACTTCCATGCTAAAATACGGGCTCTCAGCGACCTTGGCTGGGATATTTATTTTAAATTTTGAATTAGAATTCGTTCCTTTTGTTGGGGGCATGATTGTAACGGTCATAGGATACTGGCCGATGTTAATTTTGGATAAAAGCAGCTAGCTAAAAATGGAAGAAGAAATTCATCACGGACCAGCCTCATCGACTGACTATATCAGTCATCATCTTACCAATCTGCATACCGGTGAAGGTTTTTGGAATTTTCATATCGATACCATCTTCTATTCAGTTCTTTTGGCGAGCATCTTTATTGGATTATTTTTCTCTGTCGCCAGAAAAGCAACATCTGGTGTGCCCAATAGAACTCAAAATTTTGTGGAAATACTAGTTGAATTTGTTGATGCCCAGGTTAAAGACTGCTTCCATGGACAAAGCAGGCTAATCGCGCCTCTAGCCTTAACAATTTTTTGTCTTGTATTTTTAATGAATTTTATGGATCTAGTGCCCGTTGATCTTCTTCCTGAAATTGGTTTAATGGCCGGCATTGAGTACATGAAGGTCGTTCCAACCACTGACCTTAATACAACCTTTGCAATGTCCATCTCTGTTTTTATTCTGATTATCTTTTACAGTATTAAGGCGAAAGGCGGTGTAGGATTTGCTAAAGAAATCTTCTTTCATCCCTTTGGTAAATGGTTATTGCCATTCAACTTTATACTTAAGGTTATTGAAGAGTGCGCAAAGCCTGTTTCTTTGGCTTTGCGGCTTTTTGGAAATCTTTATGCTGGCGAACTTATCTTTATCTTAATTGCATTATTTACCCTTTCGATAGGAGCAAACGAGCTCTCTGAAATACTTCATAATTTACTTACACCAGGATCAATTATTTTATTTATGGTGCAACTTTTACTTGGGCTAATCTGGGCACTTTTTCATATTGCAGTGATTACCCTTCAGGCTTTTATTTTCATGATGCTTGCTATTGTTTATCTAAGCATGGCCCATGATACACATTAATTATTTTTAACTAGAGGAGAAAAAGATGGAATTAGCGGCAATGGTTTCAAATATTCAAGGTATGACCGCAATCGCTGTTGGAATTATCATGGGCTTTGGCGCCCTTGGGACTGCGATTGGTTTTGGTATTTTAGGCGGTAGGTTTTTAGAGGGCGCTGCTAGACAGCCCGAGCTTGTGCCTATGTTGCAAGTAAAAATGTTTATCGTGGCAGGCCTCTTGGATGCTGTGACAATGATCGGTGTAGGTGTTGCATTGTTTTTCGCATTCGCTAACCCATTCCTATCAGCAGCGACAGGGATAGTCGGCGCCTAAACATAATCAAGGATTAAGATATGAGCATTAATGTAACTCTATTTGTTCAAATGCTGGTTTTTCTCCTGACCGTTTGGTTTGCTATGGCATTTATATGGCCCATGCTGGTTGCTGCCATGGAGGAAAGAGAAAAGAAGATCGCTGATGGTCTAGCTGCTGCTGCTAAAGGCGAGGATAGCCTTTCCGATGCAAAAAATGAAGCAGACAAAATCATTTTGGACGCAAGAAACCAAGCGAGAGAAATCCTAGATGAGGCAAATACCAGAGCATCTTCCATTGTCGAAGAGGGAAGAAAAGAGGGATCCTCAGAAAGAACACGGTTGATTGAAAAAGCTCATGGTGAAATCACTATCGAGGCCAATAAAGCTCGCGATGAATTAAGGGCAGAGGTTTCAAACTTAGTTATTTTGGGAGCTTCCAGGATTATTGAAAAAGAAATTGACCCCATAAAGCACAAGGAATTGCTCGATAAAATCGTAGCAGAAATTTAAGCGTGGCCTCAGGAACAAAAAGTATCGCTCGACCCTATGCTAAAGCATTGTATGAGATTGCTTTAAGCTCAGATTCGCTTGCAGACTGGAATCTTGCATTAAAGGAGCTATTGTTTATTGCACAAGATGCTGACGTTTTAAACCTATTAGCAAACCCAGCAGTGACTAAAGAACAAAAGCATGACTTTTTTTCAAGTGTTGCTAAGGAAGCCTGTGCATCTTTTGTTTCGATAGCTGATGATCATTTAAGTAACTTTATAAAACTTCTCATCGTGAATAATAGAATCTCCTCTCTACCGATGATATGTGAAATATATGAAATGTTAATGAATCAACATAATGACCAAGCGAATATCACCATCGCGACTGCTGAAGCAATTTCTGAGCAAGACATTAAGGCCATATCTGCATTGCTTGAGAAAAAATATGACAAATCAATCAATATTGAGAACTTAGTTGATAACGAAATAATTGGCGGGGCAAGAGTGATCACCAACCAATCGGTTATAGACGGCTCATTAAAAAATAAATTAAATAAATTAACCCTTTGGTTAAGAAAGTGAGGAAAATTAAATGGCACTAAAGTCATCAGAAATAAGCGACCTAATTAAGAAAAGAATTGAATCTTTTGATACGGCCTCTGATAAAAGTGATCAAGGGACGGTCATTGCTTTAACCGACGGTATTGTGAGGATACATGGCCTTGAGTCTGCGCAGTACGGTGAAATGTTAGAGTTTGATAATAACTTATTTGGCTTGGCACTTAACCTAGAGCAAGACTCTGTTGGCGCTGTTGTTCTGGGGGATTATAAAAATCTTTCAGAGGGAGACACAGTTAAAACCACCGGCAAAATTTTAGAGGTGCCTGTCGGCAATGAAATGCTTGGTCGCGTGGTAGATTCGCTTGGAAATCCAATTGATGGAAAGGGACCGATAGATGCCAAACATTCATCGCCCGTTGAAAAAGTTGCGCCTGGAGTTATTGATAGAAAATCTGTAGACCAACCAGTTCAGACAGGCTTGAAGTCAATTGACTCAATGGTTCCAATTGGGCGGGGCCAAAGAGAGCTTATTATCGGTGACAGGCAAACCGGTAAGAGCGCGGTTGCTGTTGATGCCATTATCAATCAGAAAGGTACCGGCATCAAATGTATCTATGTGGCAATCGGTCAGAAAAATTCAACGGTCACAAATTTGGTCCAAAAATTAGAAGAGCACGGAGCTATGGAGCATACCATTGTTGTATCTGCCTCCGCGTCTGATCCTGCTGCGATGCAATTCTTGGCTCCTTATGCCGGATGTGCCAGGTGTGAGTATTTTAGGGACAGAGGCGAAGATGCACTGATTATATATGACGACCTTACGAAACAGGCATGGGCATACAGACAAGT
>JAURFX010000044.1 GCA_030834065.1 Gammaproteobacteria bacterium | reverse complement strand
TACTAAATGTAAATAATTTTTTTACTGAATCAAGTAAATTGATTTCTTTTGAATATGAGTCAGATTCAACCAATCAGTTAGATATGATAAATGATGCATTACTGATTGAACAAAGTAATGCTAGATTAGAAAGATTAAATGCAAATCTACCCAGAAGTATATCTTTCGTACCCAGACGAAGAAATGACATAGATTTTCTAATTGTTTTCGGTCAACGGAGAGATCTTACAAATCTAATTCCCCAAATAAAATATTCCTTCGCTAATGATCTTCAAATATTTACTTTATCCGAAGCCAATCAATCCAACCTCGAGTTAGAAACTGGAGATGATTTTGATAGAGTAATTTTTCCTGACTATGCCTATTTCGCTAGCAATTTCGAATTTCCATTAAAAGAGAGTTTTTCAAATAATGAAATTACAGACATACAGGCAGTAGAAAATATAAATCTACAAAGATTTTATGCCTTTGGAAAAGATCTATTTAATATTTTAAGCTTAATGCAATCTGGTTACTTTATAGAAAATAGCTATGAAGGATTTAGTGGCTTGATACATCTAGAAAACAATGTATTTATTAGGGATTTAAATTTATATCAAATCAATGGTAATAAATTGATTGAATATGAAAAAAAGAATTAAGCTTTAATAAAGATTACTCTTCAATAAAAAAGTCAATTTGATTAAGACTTGCCTTAAAAGAATCCCTATCAGCGACACGCTTTAAATAATCTTTGACCGCATTACCCGATCTAGGAAGCTCAATCCCTAGATCATTTAACTTATGCAACAAAGGTGCGATGATGCAGTCAAGCATCGAGAAATCCTCACTCAAGAAATATGGGTAAGACTTAAATATATCTGTTGTTGAGAGAATTGCACTTACTAGATCATCCTTTGACTTTTTTGCAACTTTTGCATCTGCAGAGTAAAAATTATCTAAAAGGGGAAACCAGTCCTGATTGATTCGATACAGAGCAATTCTAAATTGAGCACGAACAACCGGATCAACAGGCATCAAGGGTGGGTGAGGAAATCTTTCATCCAGATAATCAATAATTAACTTATAGTCATAAACAATTAATTCTCTATCTACTAATGTTGGAATGGTTCCATAAGGATTAATTTCTTGGAAATCCTCAGGAATATCATTCGCATCAACATCACATATATTAACTGCGATCCCCTTTTCAAAAAGCACTAAACGCACCATATGAGAAAAAATAGACTCTGGATCATTAAATAAAGTCATTACAGATTTTCTATTACTTATCTGTTCTAACGCTGAATCATCTCTCGTAAGCATTACTTAACCTCTCTCCAAATTTCTTTTTTTAATGCATATGCAATAAACAAAAATAGCAACAAGAATCCTATCACCTTAACTCCTAAGTCTTGTCTGTATACCTGGATAGGCTCTCCAACAATATCAAGAAAATTTACAAGATCAGTGGCTACCACTTCTATTGAAGGTCCTTCAGATCCATCCTCATAGTATTGCCATAGTACATTAGGCATGCTCGTATTTTCTAAGTAGTGATTATTGGCTCCATTAGGTCTATTAGAGTCAGCATAAAAACCTGTTAGAAAACTGTAAAGATAATCATTGCCAAGGCTTCTTGATACCAATGAAAGGTCCGGAGGGGCCACCCCAAACCAGCGAGCAGCATCAACATCCTCCATTGAGTTAGACATTGGGTTGAGCATTGATGATCCTGGGGGCATTAAAGATCCTAAATGATATTCCTCAATTCCAATAGCATCTGCCATCTGACTGTATCGCATGTATTGCAAATCATGACAACCTGCACACATATTCATGAAATAGCTGGCACCTCTTTGGAGAGACTCTAGATCTCTAATATTCCCATGGTATATATGTAATTCTGATGCGGAGTGTTGTGCGTAGGCATTTAGACCGGTCATAGTTACAATTAGAATACATAAAAATCGCTTGATGATTATCATGTGACTCTCTCGGGGACTGGTTTGGTTTTTTCATGTTTCGTATAGAAAGGCATGAAAACAAAAAAGGCAATATAGATTGCAGAAAACCCCCTGGCTAATAAGGTGAAGACTCCTGTAGCAGGTTGTAAACCAAGATATCCAAGCGCAATAAAACTTATGGTAAATAATGCTAATGCAATTTTAAAAGTCACTCCTCTATACCTAATCGATTTAACTCTGCATTTATCAAGCCATGGAAGAAAAATTGGAAGTAGAATTGCTAATCCCATTAATAAGACACCGCCCAACTTGCTAGGGACGGCTCTCAGCATGGCATAGAAAGGAGTAAAGTACCATACGGGAGCAATATGCTCTGGCGTCTGCAGTGAGTCAGCCGGCTCAAAATTTGCGTGCTCTAGAAAATATCCACCCATTTCAGGCGCAAAGAACACAACCGCAGAGAATAAAATTAGAAACACAATGATGATTACTAAATCTTTGGAGGTATGGAATGGGTGAAAAGCTACTCCATCCAATGGAATTCCATCTGAATCTTTGAGCTCCTTAATTTCAATACCATCAGGATTATTTGAGCCAACCTCATGAAGAGCCATAATATGTACGACTACTAACAATAAAAGCATAATCGGTACGGCTATTACATGGAAAGCAAAAAATCTATTAAGAGTAACATCTGATATATAAAAATCACCTCTGATCCACTCTGCAAGTCCCTCACCAAAATATGGAACTGCTCCAAAAAGTGAGACTATAACTTGCGCTCCCCAGTAAGACATATTTCCCCACGGAAGTAGGTATCCAAAGAATCCCTCTGCCATCAAGCAAATGTATATGACCATACCAATCAGCCAAACCAATTCTCTTGGTTTTTTATAAGAGCCATACATAAGGGCTCTGAACATATGTAAGTAAATCACAATAAAAAATGCAGAGGCGCCTGTTGAATGGAGGTATCTCATGAGCCAGCCCCACTCTACATCCCTCATTATGTACTCAACCGAAGCAAATGCATCTGCGGCTGAGGGCTTATAATTCATGGTCAAAAATATTCCAGTAAAGATCTGTAAAGCCAAAACAACAAAAGCGAGGACACCAAAGCCATACCAAAAATTAAAGTTTTTAGAGGCATAGTACTCAGTGGCATGCTCTTTAATTAGTTTTGCTAGAGGAAATCTTTTATTGATCCAGGTGTTAAGCTTTTCCATAATAATTTTTAAGTCTCTACTGTATCTTCACCGATAATCACTCGGTTATCATCTAAAAAGGCATACGGGGGCACCGTCAAATTAGTGGGTGCTGGGACTCCACTGTAAACTCGACCGGATAAGTCAAATTTGGATCCATGACAAGGACAATAAAATCCTCCTCGCCAGTCATTGCCTAGATCTTCAGGTGCAACATCAAACCTTGGAAGTGGCGCACATCCTAGATGGGTACAGACTCCCTCGACAACGAGGATTTCTGGCTTTAGACTGCGGTGTGTGTTAGAGGCATAGTTTGGTTGAACTGAGGCCTGAGATTCTGGGTCTGATAACTGATTAGCAACATTCGACAATGTCTCAAGCATTTCGACTGTTCGGTGCACAATCATAATGGCTCGTCCTCTCCATTCGACTTTAACTATCGAACCCGGCTCAAGCAAACTTATATCTACCTCAACTGGAGCTCCAATCGCTAAAGCTCTTGTGCTTGGTTGAAATGACGAGACAAAAGGTGTTGCAAAACTAGCTATTCCTACTCCACCATAAAGGGTGGTAGCAGCAATCAGTAGTTTTCTTCGATCATTATTCATAAAAATATGATGTGACAGGGCATGAATATTTGCATGAATTATACACAGAGAAGTTGCAAATTAGTACCTTAATTTCTTAAATAAAAAATATTAATTGACGGCAATATCTGCACCTAATGAGCTTAGCTTTTCTATAAAATTCTCATATCCTCTAAGAATATGAAAATAGTCATAAATTTGGCTCTTACCTTGTGCCGAAATTGCTCCAATCACTAGGGCTGCGCCAGCACGTAAATCAGTCACATTTAGTGTTGTCCCTGTATATTCGCTACCGCCCTCAAAACGAACTTCATTTCCTTGAATCTCATATTTTGAACCCAGTCTGGCAAGTTCTGGAAGATGTTGCAATCTATTCTCAAAAATTTGCTCCTTGATGACGCTTGGTCCGTTTGCAATTGAGTTTGTAACACATAACAATGGTTGCATATCAGTTGCAATGCCAGGATATACATTAGTAATAAAAGATACCGGATTAATCTCTGCGTTTGAAAAATCTATCTTAACCTTGTTAGATAAAATATCGGCTTTACCTACAGCCGATAACTGATTCAAGGTATGCTTAATGCAAGAATCAGAGCTAACATTAATCTCTACTTTTCCCTTGGTCGCTGCAACAGCTAAATAATATGTTGCTAACTCAATTCGATCCGGTCCAAGCCTAAAACTTGTGCCATGCAGTTTTTTTACTCCT
This sequence comes from Gammaproteobacteria bacterium, assembly GCA_030834065.1. Taxonomy (GTDB): domain Bacteria; phylum Pseudomonadota; class Gammaproteobacteria; order Steroidobacterales; family Rariloculaceae; genus JAURFX01. Next base: position 4,051 of record JAURFX010000044.1, on the reverse strand, counting down.
TGTACATATATAGTGGTCCCCGTTAATTTAATTTGTGCGCCCATACTGCTAAGTAATTCAATAAGAGTAATGACTTCAGGCTCTATGGCTGCATTTAAAATCTTGGTCGCGCCTCTTCCCAGTACAGCAGCCATCAGTACATTCTGTGTGCCGGTAACTGTCACCTTAGTAAATAAAACCTCGGATCCATTAAGGATTTTACATTGTGCCTCTATATTTCCTTTGTCTTGTGATATCTCTGCACCCATTTGACGTAAAGCCTTTATGTGAAGGTCGACAGGTCTCAGGCCTATTTTGCAACCCCCGGGTAGAGAGACGATGGCTTTATGATATTTTGTCAGCAGCGGTCCTAAAACAAGAATAGAAGCGCGCATTGCACTGACGTATTCATAAGGCGCAATAATCGAACTTAAAGAACCTTCAATTGAAATACAATTCTTCGAATCAATAGAAATTTTTTTACCAAGTGAAGTTAGCAATTTAAGAAAAATAGAAATATCTTCTAGCTCAGGAATATTTGATAAAGTAACTTTATCATCAGTTAGAATTGTTGCAGCCAATGCAGGTAATGAGGCGTTTTTTGAGCCGCTTATGTCGACGCATCCTCTTAAAGGCTTGCCACCAGTTACGGATAGAAATTTAGTCAAATTATTTTTCCTCTTCAGTCTCAGCTTTTATGGCAAGGGCATGAATTTCATTTCCTACCAGAGTTCCTAATGAATGATAGACCATCTGATGTCTTTGAATCCTGCTCTTCCCTTGAAATAAGTCTGAGACTACATGTGCTTGGAAGTGCCCAAGGCCATCGGTAGTGACTGAAACTTTACACCCTTTAATTGATTCACTAATTAATTTTTGAATATCTGTTGGATTCATAAATTTTGATTCCTATTGTTGTTGATCATTTTAAATTAGATAATGATTTGATGTTATCTGGAATAATAAATTATATCTGCAAGCCTCAATTTTTAGGAATGGCAATAATTTTATTTCTCTCAATTATTTCCATCTTTAATCTTAATAATACAGAAATTATTACTCCTACCAATTTTTTAAATCAGGAAATAGGTCATTATCTTAGGAATAGCACAACCAAGGTCATCGATGAGGCGGGTCAACTTTTTTACTCAATAAGGGCTGAAAGCATTCAAGTCCCCCCACAGGGCAGCATGATGCTTGAAAGTCTAACACTCGAATACCGTGATTCAAATTTATATGCACTAAGAGGCATTCTGAATGCTAATAGTAGATTAAGTCTTAGTGATATAACCTCCCAAAGTAGCAATCAGGCTCAATTAATTGCAGAAAATTTAGAGATTGATCTAGAAGATGGCAGTGCTAATACTTCTAATCAAGTCAGAATAAATTTTGAAAATGGTTATTTTATTGCAAATGGCCTGATTACTAATTTAGGTTCTAATACAATAGAGCTTATAAATGGACTGTACGGTGAATTTGGCCCTTAAATTATTTTTGTTATTACTCTCTACTGCCTCTTTTGGACAAGAAAATATCATCTTGGAAGCTAAAAAATCAATACTGGATAGAGAGAGTAATTCAGCGAACTTTGAGCAAATTAGAATTGCAAGAGAACCTTTAGTAGTAACTGCTGATCTTGCTCAAGTTAATAATCTAGATTTTAACCAGACTCTATGGACGCTCTCTGGAAATATAAATTTAGAAAATGAATTTGGTTCATTAGTAGCAGATAGCGGTCAAATAAATTTTAATAATTATGAGTTTAGTAATGCAATATTTTTTGGAACGCCATCTAGATTTGATCTCTTACAAAGTGAACAAGAGACTTTTGGAGAGGCAAATAGAATTGAACTTAATTTAGATGATAGAAATATTCGTTTTTTTAATGATGCAATAATTCAAGTAAATAATACACAATTTAGAGGATGTGATCTCATCTTTGATTTAAATACAAACAGGGTCACGGCAGGTTATTCTGAGTGCGGTGAAAATATTCAAATCACAATCGTTGTAGAGTAAAAATGGGTAAACTTTTAGCATCTAATATAAATAAAACGATCAGACAAAATACTATTCTTAGCGAGGTAAGCATAGAAGTTCAGCAAGGGGAAATTATGGGCTTGCTTGGACCCAACGGCGCAGGAAAAACAACTCTATTTTATATTATTGCTGGCTTGATACCGCCTACTAAGGGCTCCATTATTCTTGAAAATAAAAATGTTACCAGTTTTTCATTATCGCAAAGAGCATCACTAGGATTGGGTTACCTCCCCCAAGAATCCTCAATATTCAGAAGGCTGTCTGTTTATGACAACTTATATGGGGTCATTGAGCTCAATCATAATATTAGGAGTAACCTTAGGCATGCTAAAACTATGGAGCTACTTGAGCAATTTAAAATTGAGAATATAAGAAAAACAAAAGGCTACGAACTATCAGGCGGAGAGAGAAGAAGGGTTGAAATTGCAAGAGCACTGGCATCGGAACCCAGCTTTCTTCTTCTTGATGAGCCCTTTTCTGGGATAGACCCAATCTCAGTGATGGAGCTGCAAGAGACTATTTTAAATTTAAAGAAGATTGGCATAGGAATTCTGATAACAGATCATAACGTCAGAGAAACGCTTAAAATATGTGACCGATCCTCAATTATTCACAATGGCCAAGTACTTGCAGAGGGGCTACCAGAGGAGATTCTTCAAAATCCAAAGGTAAAAGAAGTGTATTTAGGTAACTCTTTTATTTCATAATGAGCCTTAAGCCAACACTATCTACAGGTCTCAAGACTTCTCTAAACCTATCCGCACAATTAAAAAATTCAATTGAACTATTAAAGTTAACTGGCATTGAAATCGAACAGCTCATTCGAGATGAAATAAGCAAAAATCTTATGCTTCAAACTAAAGATGGGAGTGAGATTGACTTTAAAAGGTACGCCAATATTAATAAAGAATCTAATATTCAAACAATTAATATTAATGATGAAAATTTCGATGAATTAAATTTCATAGAAAATATCAGTAACAATAACGAACAAACATTAGATTCATTTCTTGAAAAAAATATATATCTAGAATTTTCAGATACAAAAATTGCTAATTTTGTGACAGAGCTCATAGTTCATATCGATGAGAAAGGATATTTACACTTAGACAAAGATGAATTTAATAAAATTGTTAAGAAATATCAATTAATTGAACATGCAGCTCTTTTAGCAATAGAAAAATTAAAGAGCATTGAATGGCTTGGCATTGGATGCACCGACTTTTATGAATTTTCTATCTTTCAGGCTGAGCATAGTATTTCTAATGAAAAACATAAAAAAATAATTTTAGGCTATTTTAAAAGCCTACAAGCCTCTCAAAATTTGACGTCCTTAGAATCCTATTTAAATAAACTCGGTAAAAATAATACTCATTTAGAAGATTTAAAAAAAATTATTCAGAACTTTATGCCATACCCATCATCCTCGTTAGAATTTGATTCTGTAAGCTACATCAACCCTGATGCCATAGTAAAAAAAATAGATGGTCGATGGGAAATATTTTTAGGTAGTTACCACCAAGCACTAGAAATCAATGATCTCTACAAAACTGCCATCAGAGGAAAAGAATATGAAGCATTAAAGTCGCAACTTAGAGATGCTCAAGCGCTATTATATGGCTTAGAAATTAGAGAGAGCAACTTCTCCAAGATTTTAAATATTCTGCTCGTTGAACAAAAAGATTTTTTTGAATTTGGACATCAAAGTATCAAACCTTTGAATGCAAAAGAGGTTGCCTCACTAGCCGATATTTCTGAATCAAGCGTGTCTAGGATTGTTAACCAAAAGTACATTCAAACACCACACGGAACCATAGCTCTTAGACAATTATTTGCAAAAGGCTTTTCTGATCCCAGATCAGGTGAAGTTTTATCTGTAGATCAAATCAAAAATGAAATAAAAAAAATTATCGAGGAAGAGGATAAATCTAAGCCTTTATCAGATCAAAAGATTTCAGATATATTAAATAATTCTGGATTAAATATTGCCAGAAGAACAACTACAAAATACAGAGAGGGAATGGGAATTCCT
>JAURFX010000042.1 GCA_030834065.1 Gammaproteobacteria bacterium | reverse complement strand
GTTGGAATTGAATCATTTAGTGGTATAGCGATATCTGAGATTAGAGCATCACTCAGATCATTTAGATTCATACTATGACTTATATCAAGTTGCTCCATTATGAATTCAAGTATTTGCTCACCCGCTCTAATCAATCCCTCTGGATTTATCGCACGCGGTATATCTTGAACCATTCCATATAAATTTTTATAAGTGCCCCTAGACTCAGAATAGTTTGAAAGTGGAAATTGGTTCGCCCCTATCTCTGACATAGAAGGATCATTAAAGTCATGAAATTGAAAAATATGGTCTGCCGCACGAAAAGCATTTTTAGCGAGCTCAGATAATGTTAAATCTTTTAAAGATAATCCCCACAAGATGTAAATTTTTCGAGGTGACTCGAGCATGGGTCTTAACGCCATACCAGGTTTTTCTCTTTTCGCCCCAAATAGTCGAGTATGGGGTAATAAACCAATATCAACCGCTGCGTTATGATTCGAGCCATATGTTAGTTTGAGGGATTTTGCATTTGTTAGCGATACGATCTTATCAACAAGAAAATTATTTAATATAAAATTACTGCAGTTGATTGCTAACTGACCAAGAATAATTTTTGGATTTGCACTTGATGTTAAGCGAGCAACTACATCCTGATGGTAAGTCTCAATATGACATTCAATACTTTTAAAATATTCGTCCACGAAACTTGAATCTAATAACTTAAGAATGCTCAAAAGGTCCGGTGTAACTGTAGCGTTAAAATTTAAATGGTTATGATTAAATAAGTAAGACTGAGTCCCGCCAATGATATCTGGCGTTTTACCTTTGCGTGCCTGAATACCAATTTGGTTTGCTATTATTGGATACTCATCCCTAAGATTACTTCCTATCAACAAATAATAATCTGCTTCCTTAATATCATTAGAGTTAAAATCTTGATTCAAAGGTACTGACCGATGATCATTTGAGAAATTTGTTTGCTTAATTCGAAAATCAATATTTCTTATCTCTAGGTGATCGGTAATTAGTTTTAACAGATACATTTCTTCTGCAGATCTATTGGGTGAAGCAATAATGCCTATTGACTCAGGCCCAAATTTCTCAGCTGTCTCTGTAATAACCTCTATCATTCTTGATATGCTTTGTGTCCAATCCTTATGATTAGCATCAATTAATGGTCCTCTGAGATCAGTTGCCCTATGATCTGAGTAAAGCGATTCATAACTGAATCGATCCCTGTCTGAGATCCATGTCTCGTTAATACTCTCATTTGTTCGTGGGACAACTCTTTTAATTTTATTCCTGAGCACGTGTAGGTAAGTATTGCTGCCAAGACCATCATGCATCGAGATCGATGGTTTAGAAACCATTTCCCATGACCTTGAGGAAAAGCGATAAGGCTTACTATTTAATGCGCCCACCGGGCATAAATCAATGACATTGCCTGAGAGTTCATGATCGAGTGAGCTTTCTAGAAATGTATCAATTTTCGTTGACTCTCCCCTACCGACTGTTCCTAAACTAGGAGAGCCAATGACTTCTTCACCAAACCTAACGCATCTTGTACAGTGTATACAGCGTGTCATATCAGTTGATACCAGTGGGCCAATATTTTTGTCTTTAACTACTCTTTTATTTAATTGATAGCGTGTCTTACCTTGACCGTGCCCAATAGCAAGGTCTTGAAGTTCGCATTCACCTCCTTGGTCACAAATCGGGCAATCGAGAGGATGGTTAATTAAAAGAAATTCCATCGTTCCTTTTTGTGCATTAAGGGCCGTCTGGCTTTTAGTCAATACTTCCATATTTTCTGTGACGGGTGTGGCGCAGGCAGGCAAAGGCTTAGGGGCACCTTTCACTTCGACCATGCACATACGACAGTTTGCTGCAACGCTCAATTTTGGGTGATAACAAAATCTTGGAACGTGATACTTGTTTTGATCAGTCACTTCAATAAGCATCTGGCCTCTTTTAGCCTCAACTATTTTACCGTTTACTGTAATTTGTATTTTTTCTTCCACTTTACCTAAACCGCCACTTTTAACTGATCCTTGTAAGAAGTAATTTTTGCCTCAAATTCATGTCGAAATCTTTTTAGAAAGCTTTGTACGGGCCAGGCTGCAGCATCGCCAAATGCACATATGGTTCGACCCTCTATTTTATTGGCAACATCGAGAAGAAGATCTAAATCTTCAAGCGATGCTTTACCATCAAGCATTTTACAGATCAGGCGATGCATCCAACCAGTGCCCTCTCTACAGGGTGTGCACTGTCCGCATGACTCTGCATAGTAAAATTGACTTATACGTTTTAATACCTCAACCATACAAGTCGTATCATCCATAACAATGACTGCGCCAGTCCCAAAAGCAGAGCCAGCTGCCTTAAGAGAATTAAAGTCCATATTCAGTTCATAGATCTCCTCTGCGGTTAAAACAGGTACTGATGAGCCACCCGGAATAACTGCCTTTAATTTATTGCCATCTCTTATCCCCCCAGCAATTTCGATTAGATCCTTGAAAGGAATGCCAATAGGTAATTCATAGTTGCCTGGCTTATTCACGTGTCCAGATACTGAATAGATTGCCGTGCCATCGTTATCGCCAATACCTAATTCTTTAAACCATTGCGAACCATTTAGAATGATTCCGGGAATAGAGGCCAGACTTTGCGTATTATTAATGGTGGTGGGCTTGCCATAGAGTCCAAAGTTAGCTGGGAAAGGTGGCTTAAATCTTGGCTTGCCTTGTTTTCCCTCAAGGGATTCAAGTAAAGCTGTCTCCTCACCACAAATATACGCACCAGCGCCAATGAATGTATGCAAGTCAAAACTAAAGCCTTTACCAAGAATATTCTCACCCAGGTAGTTATTATCATAAGCTTCAGCAAGAGCCTTTTCAAAAGCATGTACCGGCTCCCCAAGGAATTCGCCCCTGATGTAGTTATAACCTATTGATGCACGAATCGCATATCCTGCAATGATCATCCCTTCAATGATTAAGTGAGGGTTATATCGTAGTATTTCTCGGTCGTGACATGTGCCAGGCTCAGATTCGTCAGAATTACATACAATGTAGTGCTGCTTACCATCGTCCTTTGGCATAAAGCTCCACTTAAGCCCTGTTGGAAAACCTGCACCACCCCGGCCCCTAAGACCTGAGGCCTTTACTTGCTCGATGACGTCTTCTGGTGTCATCGAACCGTTTAATATTTTTTCGAGCGCTTTGTAACCACCCAAACTTCGATAAGTAGCTAAGGATGCACGAACATCCAGTGGTGCATCAAAGCTGTTAAAACATACTTGATTAAATAGATAATTCATTAAATTTGAGCTCCTAATGAATCTAATATTCGATCTACTTTTTCAGTATCAAGATTTTCATGGTAATCATGATCAATCATTAACATAGGCGCCCCACAACATGCAGCCAAGCACTCCTCTTCTTTTTTTAAAAAGAATTTTCCATCCTGGGTACTTTCGCCGACCTTGATGCCAAGTCTATTTTCAATGTGACTTAAAATTTGATCTGAGCCTCTCAACATACAGCTGATATTGGTACAGACAGCGATGCAAGTTTTTCCAACCGGTTTCGTTTGAAACATAGAGTAAAAGGTAGCGACTTCCCATATTTGGATTACAGGGATATCAAGGTAAGAGGCCAAGGTCTTTACCTGATCCTCATTGATATAACCATGGTTCTCATGTTGTAAAAATTGTAGCGAGGCAATGATTGCAGATCTTTGCTTATCGGATGGGAACTTTTGGGTCCATGCATCTATATGGTCTTTCGCTTCTTGGCTCAACTGATAGCTCATCGATCAATTTCTCCAAAAACAATATCCTGAGTTCCAATTACGGCAACGACATCACTGAGCATATGACCTTGTACCATCTCATTCATGGCAGCAAGATGAGAAAAACCTGGGGCTCTAATCTTTACACGATAGGGCTTATTGGCACCATCAGAAATAATATATACACCGAACTCGCCCTTAGGATGCTCAATAGCTGCATAGGTCTCACCTTCAGGGACTGAGTAGCCTTCTGTAAATACCTTAAAGTGATGAATAAGTGACTCCATATCATCCTTCATCTCACCTCTTTGCGGTGGTGCAACTTTCCTATTATCAGAAATGACTGGGCCTGGGTTATCTTTTAGCCAGGCAATGCACTGTTTGATAATCTTATTAGACTGCCTAAGCTCCTCTACCCTGACCAAATAACGATCGTAGCAGTCACCGTTTGTTCCTATGGGAATATCAAAATCGATACGATCATATACCTCGTACGGTTGCGATTTTCTCAAATCCCAAGCGATACCGGATCCTCGAAGCATGGGTCCTGTAAAACCAAGATTTTTGGCGCGTTCGGGAGTCACGATTCCAATATTGACCGTTCTTTGTTTCCAAATTCTGTTATCGGTGAGTAAGGTCTCATATTCATCAATACAGGATGGAAATTTTTCAGTGAACGATTCAATAAAATCTAACAAAGAGCCTTCGCGATTATAATTTAGTTTTTTTAAATCCTTATCGCTTCGATAATTAGATTTTAAATATTTGGGCATCTCATCTGGAAGATCTCTGTAGACGCCTCCGGGCCTGTAATAGGTTGCATGCATTCTCGTTCCAGAGACAGCTTCGTAGCAATCCATCAAATCTTCGCGCTCTCTAAAACAATAAAGAAACATTGACATAGCTCCTACATCTAAGCCATGCGCACCAAGCCACATCAAATGATTAAGTATTCTTGTAATTTCATCAAACATGACGCGTATGTACTGAGCTCGAATCGGAGGGCTTATGCCAAGAAGTTTCTCAATGGCTAGGACATAGCCATGCTCATTACACATCATTGAGACGTAGTCTAGGCGATCCATATACCCAATAGAATGATTGTAGGGTTTTGTCTCTACCAGTTTTTCTGTGGCTCTATGCAGTAGCCCAATATGAGGGTCAGCTCTCAAGATAACTTCTCCATCCATCTCTAAAATTAGCCGAAGGACACCGTGTGCAGCTGGATGCTGAGGGCCAAAATTGAGTGTAAAATTTTGTATCTCAGGCACTTTTAATCTCCTCCGCTTCCGCTTTCATATCTTGAGTCGTCCCTGATAGTCTTAGGAATCTGCACCCTTGGCTCTATAGAGACTGGCTCATAGACGACCCTGCCCTGTTGTGGGTCATACCTAACCTCAGAGTAACCAGAAACCGGAAAGTCTTTACGGAAAGGATGGCCTGAGAAACCGTAATCAGTAAGTATTCGTCTTAAATCTTCATGACCGATAAAAATTATTCCAAACAGATCAAATGCTTCACGCTCAAACCAATCAACACTGGTCCATATATGTTTAATCGTCGGGATCGATTCATCATCATTAAGGTAGACCTTTAGCGAGAGTCGGTGATTTTTGGAAACTGACAAAAGCTGTAATTGCACAGCAAATCTTGATCTTGGCTTTAGCTTGGTATTTCTCTCTAAATTTAAATTCTCATCCAAACGTGAAGCGCCTCGACTAAAACCCTCTTTAGATGCAAGCTCTGATGACCATTCATCAAGTCCGTAATGCAGATAATCAATTCCGCATAGGTCAATTAATGTATCGAAGTCAAAATTAGGATCATTTTTCAAAAGTTCACAAACTTCTAAATAATGATTAATTTCGCATTCGTAGGTCGGGTGTCCCTTACCCGTTGGGATGGGAGTAAATATACTTCCATAATTTTTCTCTATATAGCTTTGTAGTTCAGAGCTCATCGCTACCTTACAAAAGTTCTTGATTGCTTAATTTTTTTCTGTAGCTGAGTAATACCATAAATTAAGGCTTCTGCCGTAGGAGGACATCCTGGCACATAAACATCGACAGGTATAATTCGATCGCAACCTCTTACCACAGAATAGGAGTAATGATAATATCCACCTCCATTAGCGCACGAGCCCATTGAAATAACCCACTTTGGGTCTGGCATTTGATCATAAACTTTACGAAGTGCTGGTGCCATTTTATTTATAAGTGTTCCAGCTACAATCATTACATCAGATTGTCTTGGGCTTGGTCTAAACACAATACCAAAACGATCAAGGTCGTATCGCGATGCACCGGCATGCATCATTTCAACTGCGCAACACGCTAAACCAAATGTCATCGGCCACATAGAACCAGTCCTAGCCCAGTTGACAAGATCATCAAGCTTTCCAGTTACAAAACCACGGTTAGCAATCAATTCTATATTATTTTCTTTCATTCAATTAATCCCAATCAAGGGCACCATTTTTCCATTCATAGATAAAGCCAACCACAAGTATTAAAAGAAAGATACCCATAGCAACTACACCAGACAAACCAAAACCGCCCAGAGCAACTGCCCATGGAAATAAAAATGCTATTTCCAAATCAAAAATAATAAAAAGAATAGCCACTAGATAGTAGCGAACATCAAATTCAATTCTAGCGTCTTCAAATGCTTCAAAGCCACATTCATAGGGAGAGAGTTTAGCTTTATTTTGATCGCCTTTTCCAAAAATAAAGCCTAAGGCTAAAAGAAAGACACCCAGAGCTATCATGATCGATAGAAGGGCTAAAATTGGAAAATAATTCTCTAACATACGGCTCTTAAAAATTGGTCATATTGTAACAATCTAAGTGCTCAAATTGTAATAATTAATGAGGTTAATGGTGCCGATGGCCGGACTCGAACCGGCACGACTTGCGTCACTGCCCCCTCAAGACAGCGTGTCTACCAGTTCCACCACATCGGCATCTTTAATTTAAGGGAGGTAATTCTAAATTCTCAGGGACCGCTGTAGGCTGATTTTCCAAAGTTACTTGTTCCATCATGCTGGGTGTGTTCATAATTGAACTTGGGCCCGTGGGAGTTTGATTGGCAAAAAAACCAAGAGTCAGGCTAGTAATAAAAAATACAGTTGCTAAAATTGCCGTCGCTCTGGAGAGAAAACTAGAAGCTCCTCTTGCACCAAAAACGGTTCCAGAGGCACCAGCGCCAAATCCAGCCCCAGCGTCTGCTCCTTTGCCTTTTTGCAATAACACCAATAAAACCAGAAATATGCCTGCTAATAAATGAACGGTTAGAATTAAAGTTGTCATAGTTCCACCTAAATGTTTGCTATCAAAGAGAAATCTTCATACTTTAAGGAAGCGCCACCGATCAAACCACCAGCTATAAATTCTTGTGCTAAGAGGTCTTTTGCATTCCGTGCGTTCATGCTTCCTCCATAGAGAACTCTCTTTGTATTTGCATAATCACTACTAAATTTGCGACCAATCATATCATGAATAAACTGATGCATACTATTTGCTTCTTCAGGAGTTGCTGTTTCTCCGGTACCGATTGCCCAAATAGGCTCGTAGGCAATCACAAAATCTTTATTACCATCGACTGAAGCTAAAATAGAATCTACTTGCGATGCTATAACATCAAAATGCTTATCACTCTTTCGGTGCTCCAGAGATTCTCCAACACATACTATTGGTGTTATGTCAGCATCGTTTAGCTTTGCTATTTTTTCTACTACAACTTCATTGGTCTCATTAAAATATTCTCTTCGCTCTGAATGACCAATTACAGCGTAATGACAACCTAAATCTTTAAGCATGTTGGCTGAAATCTCCCCAGTGTAGGCGCCGTACCCTGAAAACTTTGAGCAGTCTTGCGCGCCGATCTGAATATGAGTATTCGCAGTTAATTCCAACCCGGTATGAAGCAATACATGTGGCAAGCATACCAATATTTCTGAATTCGAATTTTGGGTCTTATCTATTAATTTCTGAAAAAAAGAAATAGCAGAATCAATACTGCCATTCATTTTCCAGTTACCAGCGATTAAATTTTTACTCAATATAATTTTCCTAATTGCCCAATAAATTCATCTGCTATCCGATCTTGAGTCTCTAGATCTTCACATTCAACCAATAGTCTTACTTTGGGCTCCGTCCCGGATAATCGAGCAAGCACTCTTGTCTGATCATGTAATTCATTATTTTTATTCTGAGTAAACTCATCACAGAAATTATTAATGATATCTCGCTTTGTTGAATCAATTTCTATATTTAAAGATTTGCTGGGAATAAGTATTAGTTCACTTGCAAGCTCTTTGAGTGTTTTGTTAGTCTCCTGCATTACCAAAAGAACTTGTAGGGCCGCTAAGGTACCATCACCTGTCGCATTATAATTTAAATTTATGATATGTCCGGAGGACTCACCGCCTAGAAATCCACCCGAGTTTCGAAGTGCTGAGCTCACATTTTTATCGCCGACATCTGTTTCAATAACATCGATATCTAATTTTTCTAGAGACTTCTTTAGTCCTAAATTTGATGTAACAGTAATGGCAACAGGGGAGTCCACGATACCTTTATCTTTATAGTGCTTAGCTAAGATATAAATTATTCGATCTCCATCAATGATATTGCCATCTTCATCAATGAGAAGCACTCTATCTCCGTCGCCGTCGATTGCTACCCCTACTTGATATTCTCCATTTTTTACCAATTGAGATACCAAATCCGGAGAGGTTGAGCCACATCTGTCATTAATATTATAGCCATTAGGGGAGCATCCTACGGGTAAGATATCAGCTCCTAATCCTGAAAAAATTCTTGGTGCTGATTTGAAGCCTCCCCCGTGCGAAGCGTCTAATACTAGCTTAAAACCGCTCAAGAAATGTTCAGGAAATCTAGAAATACAATAATCAATATAGTTATTGATGCCAAGAGGAAGTCTTTTTGCTTTTCCAACAGAATCTGCATCTAAAAATTTAAAATCATTTTTGTAAAAAGCATCTGAGATAGCTCTTTCAATTTCACTTTCAAGCTTATGACCCTGGGAATTAAAAAACTTGATACCATTATCATGATAACTATTATGGGAGGCGCTAATCATTACTCCAAAATCAAACTGATAGT
>JAURFX010000088.1 GCA_030834065.1 Gammaproteobacteria bacterium | reverse complement strand
TACATATAAGCTTTATTAAAAAGATGATCTGGGGTAGTGCCAGGAAAATCAGTGTTAAAAGTCCAGCCATTTTCAAGCATATAGGGATTAACAACGCTATAACTTATATGTTTTTCCAGACTTTTGAGGCTCCTATAAATGAGTGTTCTATGCGCCCATGGGCAAGCTAATGATACATATAGATGATATCTTTGTGACTCAGGTAAAAATTTACTTTCACTTGAAATAAAGTTTCTAAATTGAGCTTCAGTTCGTAAGAATTTGCCACCAGAAGATTTTGTATCGTACCATTGATCTACCCATTTCCCTTCAACTAGCAGTCCCATGGTTTTTTAATACGGCAGTCTATTAAATTAGATTTTAATTAATATAGAGTTTGTTTTTATCGATCATTTTAATTTTTTGATCGTTTTTAAGTTCGGTTATGCCTCGACTCACTGTTTCAATTGTGAGGGCTAAATAATCAGCAATATCCTGTCTGTTCATAGGAAGGCTGATTGGATTATCTGGTAGGCCAATTTTTTTTCGCTGAGCAGAAATATTTTTAAAAAATTCCATTAAGCGATCTTTTGCGTGAAGTTTACCAATAATAATCGACTGCTTTTGCATAAACTCTATTTCCTGGAAATTTCTTTTTAAAAGTTCTTTGGTAATCTCGGGAGAGTTTTTGTTGAGATCATCAAACTCTGAGATAGCAAAAGAACAAATCTCTGCATTCCCAATGGCTTCTGCAGAATTTAAATACGTATCTTGATCAGAAGAAAGGCCCATGAAATCACCGGGGTATAAAAAACCCATGATATGCATTCGTCCATCATCTAATAATCTATAGATTTTTACATTGCCTGATCGTACATTAAAATAACTTTTCACAGGGTCACCTTGAAAAAAAATGGGCTGCTTGTCTTTATAGTTTTTGGTGCGCTTAAACGAGTCTACTTTTTTTACTTGTGTTTCATCCATCTTGCCACAAATTGAAAAACGTTTAGCAGAACATAAAGAGCACTTAGCAAGTTGACTTTGCTTTTCTACCTGCTGATTATAGAGATCATTCTTTTTCATCGGAGGACAAGCTACCAAAATACCTCTTCTTTATCAATTTTAAAGGAAAAGACGGGGATTTCCCTCATCACAAACCTATGCCTGCCTAAAGTTTTTTGATCTAGATCAAAGATTTTTGGGATTTTTAGTGCTAATAATTCTGCATGATATTCAGACAGTTATTTGACCATACTTCATCTACTTATACTTATGTAGTTGCAAGTAGAAAAGGCGGTGAGGCTTTGGTTATCGACCCCGTTTTAGAAAACGTGGAGCGTTATATCAAACTCATGGAAGAATTAGATTTAAAATTAGTAAAGGTAATTGATACCCATATTCATGCCGATCATATATCCGGCATGGCGGAATTGAGAGATAGAACTAATTGCGTTACTATCATGGGGGATGCAACGCCAAGCGATGTTGTTTCCATGCAGGTCAAAGACAATGATGATATCACCATTGAGGGAATTAAATTAAAAGCACTCCATACACCAGGACATACAAACGACTCATATAGTTATTTAATGAACGATCGAATTTTCTCAGGAGACACGTTGCTTATTCGTGGCACAGGTCGAACAGATTTCCAAAATGGCGATCCCTATGACTCCTATAATTCTATCTTTGAAAGATTATTAAAATTACCGGAAGATACCTTATTGTACCCTGCCCATGACTATAAAGGCGATACAGTGAGTACCATTGGTGAGGAGAAAAAATTCAACCCTCGACTACAGGTATCATCTGCTGAAGAGTATGCGAATATCATGAATAATTTAAAACTTCCAGATCCTAAGATGATGGATATTGCGGTTCCAGGAAATTTAAAATTAGGCATTGATATGACCAGACAGAAAAACACTAATGGTTTAACTGTAGAACAATTTCAAAATGCTCTAAGTAATGATGAGTATGTCCTTCTTGATTTAAGAGAAGACAGTGAAATCCATAGAGATGGTCAGTTAAATAATTCAACCCATGTTCCATTTAGCAAAGTCTCGGATTATTTGATTAAAGAGAAACAAAATCTTAATAATAAGAAAGTCTTAATGTATTGTGCTGTCGGGCACCGCTCTACACTAGCAGTACAAATTTCTAAATCTTATGATTACAAAAACACCTTCCATTTAATGGGCGGAATTAAAAACTGGGAAGCTCAAGGGGCCCCCATTATTAAAAAGGATCATCATTAATGTCATTTAAATCAATCAATATTCAAGAGTCTGCACAATTAGTTAGTGAGGGCGCTTTAGTAGTCGATGTGCGTGAACCGGGAGAATATAATGAGGCGCATCTTGCTGGTACTGTCTTAATTCCACTGGGGGAAATATCTGCAGAGAAAGTTAAGCAGGCCAATCCTGAAAACAAGAAAATACTTATTCACTGTCGTTCTGGCAAGAGATCCAAAATGGCAGCAAATATCTTAGTTGATCAAAATTATGCTGGTGAAATCTTTGATATGGACACAGGCATCAACGGTTGGATTGAATCTGGACAGCCAGTAGTCTCCGATAATTAATGTTTATATTAGGTTTACTAGGAGCCTTTATCATGGGCTCAGTTCTCTCATTGCTTGGAGCAGGTGGTTCAATTTTAACTATGCCTGTCCTAGTTTATTTATTTGCGATGCCTGCAGTCGAGGCAACTACTTATTCTTTATTGCTAGTTGGTTTTACGGCTTTAATGGGATCGGTTGTTTACTTTAGACAGGGAACTATTGATACTAAAACTGCAATCATCTTTGGTATCCCTTCAATTTTAGGCGTGATACTTGCAAGACATTATTTGTTACCTGCAATTCCTGATCAATTTGAGGCG
>JAURFX010000078.1 GCA_030834065.1 Gammaproteobacteria bacterium | reverse complement strand
GTAACAGGAATCCCTGAGATTAATGACGAGGAGAATCTTGTAGATTTAACTTTTTTTATTGACCCGCAAGAACGGATTTATGTCAGAAATATAATTTTTGATGGTGTGACATCAGTTAATGATGACGTGCTAAGGCGCGAGATGAGACAGTTTGAGGGAGGATTTCTCTCAAATGCGTTGGTAGACAGATCTCAAGTAAGATTGCAAAGGCTCGCATTCCTCGAGAACGTTGATTACGAAGTGGTGCCAGTTCCGGGTGTGAATGATCAGGTTGACGTGGTATTTAATTTGACCGAGAGAATTCCAGGACAGTTTGGAGGGGGGTTAGGATATTCTGGTCTCTATGGAGCAAGCCTTAACGGAAATTTAATTCACAGTAATTTTTTAGGACGAGGAGAGCGTGTTGCAATTAACTTAAGTTACGGAGAGTTTGCAAAAATGTATACCGTATCTCATACCAACCCCTATGCTAATGAAGACGGTGTAAGCAGATTAGTAAGCTTATCCTTGCGTGATTATAAGAGATTTACGACTGAGAGTTCAGATAGCTCACTTACCAGTGGAACGATTGGTTTAAGCTATACCGTTCCTATATCAGAGGTTCAGAGTATTCGTTATGGGTTAAATCTTCAAAGATATTCGCTAGGCACTAGCCCTTGGAGCTCGGATCAAACAAGGCAATGGGTAGAGTCGCAACCTTATGTCGAAGACCAGGGGGACGGTTATTTGACTGCCATCACTGATACGGCAGAAATAGTTTTTGGCTGGGGCTATGACTCCAGAGACAGATTTTTATTCCCCACTCGAGGTTCTCAACTAGGATTGGTATTAAATTCGACTATTCCGGGAGGTGAATCTGAATACTATGTGGGTACCCTGGACTTTAGTAATTATTTACCTCTATTTGCAAATTTTACTTTGAAGACGGGGCTTAAGTTCTATTACGGGGAAGGCTTTGGGGATACCGAAGGTCCGCCAGTTTATAGAAACTTTTATGGTGGTGGCTCTAATTCGGTGAGGGGTATAAAAGATAACTGGATGGGTCCTATTGATTCAAGAGGACGCCCATTTGGGGGAAATGTTCTATTTGCAACACAGTTTGATCTTTATTTTCCACCTATTGAGGCATTTCAAAATATGAGATTTGGTTTTTTCTATGATATAGGAAATATTTTTACTACCGCTAATGTCGATTTTTTTGATAAGTTAGGTGACCCAATCAATCACGACATAGATTATAATAATTTAAAACAGTCCTTTGGCTTTGCTGCTGAATGGTTAGCACCAATGGGGCTTTTAAAGTTTAGCTTTGGCAAACTTTTAAATGCACAGTCGGAAGATGATAGGTTTTATGGTGATAGAACTGAAGAGTTTCAGTTTACAATGGGTAATGCTTTTTAAGAGGGAAATTATGAAATTTATAAAATATATTGGGATTCTTGTTGCATCTCTTTTTTATACAATCGCACACGCTCAAACGGTGACTGTTGGTGTGGTGAATGTTCAGCAGCTCTTAGAGCAGGTTCCGCAAGCGCAAGCAGCAACGCTCACACTTCAGAATGAGTTTGCTGAGCCCCAAAGAGAACTGATCGCCATTCAATCTGAATTACAACAATTACAAGAAACCTATGATAGGGATGCCCCTGTCATGGGGCAGACCGAAAGGACCGCTCTGGAACGCCAGCTTCTACAAGCTCAGAGGGACTTTGAGAGAGAGCAAGCAATTTTTCAAGAAGATTTAAACATTAGAAGAAACGAAGAGTTAAACGCTCTCCAGATATTAATTTTTCAGCAGATTCAAGCATTTGCCCAAAATCAAAATTATGATCTGATCGTAGCCGATGCACTTTATTACAGCAATGCAATTGACGTGACTGATGACATACTGATTGCAATGCAGGCATTATTTGCCGAATCTACTGATTAATATTCAGGTGTGTCAACCTCTCATAGTAAAACATTAAAAGAGTTAGCCGATCTTATAAATTGTAACTTTGAGGGCGATCCTTCCTTGGCCCTTTCTAATGCGAATAGCATTGCTAATTCGCGAAAGGACTCTATTGTTTTTATATCAGAGGAAAAGTATTTAAAATCTGTTACTGAAAGTAATGCCGGTGCTGTTGTTGTTAGCCCAGACATTGCAAAGAGGATAAGTAAATCGAAGATTATTTCAAAAAACCCCTACAGAGACTTTATAAGGCTTGTTGAGCTATTTAATAAGGATGATACGATATTTTCTATTGCAAGCTCAGCTAGGATCCACCCAACCGCAAAGGTTGCCGAGAATGTTCTCATTGGCAATCATGTCGTAATTGGACAGGGCTCAATAATCAAGGCTGGCTCGAAAGTGCATGCAAATTCAGTCATCGGTAAAAACGTGTGCATTGATGAGAAGGTGACGATATCTTCGAATGTCACTATTTACTCAGACACACAAATTGGAGCAGAATCAAAAATATTGGCAGGCTCTGTTATTGGTTCGCAAGGTTTTGGCTATCTCGAAGATGAAGATGGATGGATTGAGATACCCCATATAGGTAAAGTCGTGATTGGGAAGCAGGTCATGATCGGCGCTAATTGTACTCTGGATAGAGGTACCTTAGATGATACCATTATTGAGGATGGGGTGAAGTTAGATAATCTCATACATATAGCTCATAACGTAAAGATTGGAAGGAATACTGCGATTGCTGCAACCAGCGCTATAGCTGGAAGCACAATGATTGGTGCAAACTGCAAAATTGCTGGAAGAGTCTCAATCATGGGCCACCTATCAATATGTGATGAGGTTACTATCACCAGCAATACCCTAGTTACCAAGTCAATCGATAAAAAAGGAACTTATTCGAGCGGTATACCTGCAACTGAGGCAGGCCTCTGGAGAAAAATGATATCTCAACTTAAGCTAATTTCAAGGAAAGATTAATGAAATATATTATTAATCAAGAGGAAATCAAAAAAATCATTCCTCACAGAGATCCTTTTTTATTCTTAGACGGCATAATAGAAATCGAAGTCAATAAGTCAATCACCGCTCATAAAAAGCTTTATGAAAATGAGATTTTTTTGCTGGGGCACTTTCCTGAACTACCGGTAATGCCCGGAGTTCTAATTATAGAATCCATGGCTCAGGCTGCAGGCGTCTTAATTCATAAATCAAATAATGATCCCAGTAACAAATTTATTCTCTTTTTAACTGGCATTGAGGAATCTAAGTTTAGACGTCCTATTTATCCTGAT
>JAURFX010000091.1 GCA_030834065.1 Gammaproteobacteria bacterium | reverse complement strand
CAATTGCCACCTCGCCCAATTGATCGTATGCAATAAATTGATAGGGGTTACCTAAAGTCTCCAGCCAATTAATGGCTTCATTTCGTTCGTCTCGCCAATTTAAACCAAGTATTGGAAGCCCAGAGCTTAGAGATATCTCATTGAGGAAGCCATGCTCAACACGACAACCTACGCACCAAGTTGCCCAAACATTGATGAGGTAAGTTTGATTTATCACTGACTCATTAGTAATTAGTCTGGTAGGATTTTCGCTCAACAGATCTGGCAAAGAAAAAATGGGTACTTCTTGGCCAATAAAAGGTGATGGCACGTATGTTGGATTAAGGCTTAATCCTCGATATAAGAAAAAAGAGAGCAAAACAAAAAATAATAACGGTATGAAGTACTTAATCATTTAGGCCAGCCTTAGCTTTCTATGATTCATAACTGTTGAGATCATTCCACCAATGGCCATGATCAAGGCTCCTAACCATATTAATCTAATAAAAGGTCGATATTGAAATCGAAAGCCCCATTCAGAGGAACCATTCACAGGATCTCCAAGTGCAACAAATAAGTCTCTTGATAAATTTGCATCAATCGATGCCTCAGTCATGGCGCTTGATTGGTTACTATATATTCTTCTTTGAGGATAAAAATTTATAGTCCCATTGGCATCGGTCATAATAACCTCAGCTTCTATCGCTAAATAGTTTGGACCTTCTACCTCTCTTAAATCACCAAAAAACCATTCCCTTTCATTAAACTCAATAGAGGAATTTAGAGCTACAACCTCCTCAATTGTCTGACTGTAGTTATTGACACAAGTTACACCAAAAATAAATATTGCTAAACCAGAATGAGCAATAATCATTGGTAGCTGCTGTCTAAAAGCAGCTTTACTTTTATCATTAAAAAATAGTTGTCCAGCCCAAACTAAGGTTGACAAAAGGATCCATAAAAAAGACCAATAGCCGACCAATGTAAATATTGAAAAGTCCAAATCTAAAATGAATATTATCAGAGTCGGCAATATAACCGCTATGATTGCTACTTTAATTAATTTTCTAAATTTACTAGATGACGATTTAATCCAGTCAGAATGAATCCCCAACCCTATAAGAAGCATTAAGGGAATCATTAAATAAAGAAAAATTAGATCAAAGTATGGTGCGCCTACAGATATCTTACCAAGCCCCATGCCATCTAATATAAGAGGATAAATGGTGCCTAATAATATTGATAGCGATGCAACCAGCAAGAACAGATTATTCGCTAAAAGAAATGACTCTTTTGATAATAGATTTAAATTTTGATTACTAGTAAAAACTCGGGCTCTAAGAGCAAAAAGGAGCAAAGATATTCCTAAAATTAGGCCAATAAGCACCAAAATAAAGAGTCCTCTAGAGGGGTCTGATGCAAAAGCATGGACACTCACAAGCACTCCTGATCTTACTAAAAAAGTACCTAATAAGCTTAATGCAAAACCAATGATAGATAAGAGTATGAACCAGCTTTTAAAACTTCCTCGGCTTTCAGTGACAATGGCAGAATGAATAAGTGCAGTAGCAATAAGCCATGGCATAAATGAGGCATTTTCTACAGGATCCCAAAACCACCATCCACCCCACCCTAGTTCATAATAAGCCCACCAACTTCCTAAAGTGATACCAATGGTGAGAAATGCCCAGCAGAGTGAAAGCCAGGGCCTCAGCCAAGTGAGTTGTTGTTGATGAAATTTACCTTGAATTAATATGGCTACAGAAAAGGCAAAAGGAATAGCCAGCCCAACGTAACCGAGATAAAGCATAGGAGGATGAATAGCCATTCCAGGATCTTGAAGCAAAGGATTTAAATCATTTCCCTCCGTAATAATTCTTGGCGATAAATCAAAAGGATTAGAAGTAAAAAATATAAATCCAATGATACCCAACAATACAAATCCGATGACACTCAGTGAGAGTGATACAGTAACTGGATCATGTCTCAATGAAATCATTGCCAGAGCTACAGACCAAACTGATAGAAATAGCACCCACAATAGCATTGATCCCTCATGGCCACCCCATACAGCAGTAAACTTATAAATCAGGGGAAGTTGAGTGTTTGAATTAGATGCTACATAAAGGATTGAGAATTCATCATTAAGAAAAGCTGATGTCAGCAATACATAAGCAATTACTATAGCCATAAATATTAATAAAGTCAGAGGCCTTGCGAGGCTTTTCCACTCATTATTTAAAAAATAGCCGACAATAGGAAAAATCGAGAGAACCAACGCTAACGCGAGGGAAATAACTAAAGCTAAATTACCAAAAAAACTGATCATTATTGATTCATTAAAATATCAGCCACCTCTGGAGGCATATAGTTTTCGTCGTGCTTAGCTAAAAGCCCATTTTCATTCGCATAAAAAATATCATCTCGCATCATCCCCTGAACGACCACTCCTTGCCCCTCACCAAATAGATCCGGAGTAATACCGCGGTACTGAACCGTAACCTCATTGAGAAAATCTGTTAAGGTAAATTGAACGAGCAAATCTGTGCCACTGGTAAGACTTCCCTCTTTAACCATGCCAGCAAGCCTTATCGTCTGTTCAGCCGGTGCTTCATTGTTAAGCACTTGAGTCGGAGAAAATGAATACAGCAGATTTTCTTCAAAAGCATTCCAAATTAAGTTCAAACCAATACTTACAAGGGCTATTAATATGGCAATAAATAATATTCGT
>JAURFX010000086.1 GCA_030834065.1 Gammaproteobacteria bacterium | reverse complement strand
GTTGGTGCAGTTGGAAATTCTTTACCAAACTGCTTCTCCATACTTGTCACTTCTCTGCTTCTAAATGCATCTAATTCAGCCTGAGCATCTTTTATTGGTATAACTTCTTCCCCAATAGTAATTGTATTATCCTCAGTATTTGGAGTTTCAAAAGCATTTTCTAAGGCTACTTTCCTTTCCTGTTCCTCGTTAGTAAGGACTTGGCTTTCGGTCCCTGCGGTAACGACTTCAGGTTGGACGTTTCCTTCGCCCACTTCTTGCAATCCCATTTGGGGTTCCCCTGTGCGTAGCACGCTTTCATCTGTTGCTTGTTTTTGAATGGCATCTTCGCTTAATTTAGTTAGTGATTCATTTATTACATTTATCCTATCTGTTAATGGCTTAACCAATGCGGGGTCTTTGCCAATTGTTTGATTTTCTAAATCTCTTTTTTCTTTTAAGAGATTCATTGCTTCTTTTTTTGCTT
Source organism: Gammaproteobacteria bacterium (assembly GCA_030834065.1). Taxonomy (GTDB): domain Bacteria; phylum Pseudomonadota; class Gammaproteobacteria; order Steroidobacterales; family Rariloculaceae; genus JAURFX01. Next base: position 2,414 of record JAURFX010000086.1, on the reverse strand, counting down.
GAGTATCTAACCCTTCAGGCATAGATTTAAACAAACCAATAGAGTTTCTATAATTATTAAGAGTCTCTTTTGCTTGCTCTATAGTAATCTCGCCTTGATTAACTTGATTTTTTAATTTAGTTACAAAGGCTTTCTGAATATTCTCATCGTTAGCTGCTGCTTCAAATGCTTTAAAAGTAGCATCATTCATTCCTAAAAATCCTTTTTTAGTATATGCTGCACTTACTGCAGATGGCATACCAAGAACAAAACCACCAATTGCTTCTTGAGCACCTGACCTTAATATATCTGCTATTACGCCACCTGCATCCTCAGGTAGTTTGTACATTTTCTTTTCTTTAACTTCGTTGTATATTTTTTGCACAGCCAATTGAACACCTTGCTGTAAAGCACCTGTTTCAGCTTCGGCTAATGCACCTCCAACTAACTTTAATGCTCCTCTTGCAATCATATTATCTACGTCATTACGTATAAAGTCTGCAAATGTTCTTGCAGTAGTTGTTGCTCCTGATTTGCCAAGTGCTCTTGCTACTACACCATTCAACAAGCCCTTACTTGCAATAACGTTTCTAAAACCAACCTCTTCTAATATTGCTGTTGCAATTGATATTGGAGCAGATACTAATCTTTTTTCATTTTCAGATACGCCTTCAAATGCAGGATTATTTTCCATATCTCTCATCGTAGCATCTTCAGCCTGAGCAAATAATCTAATAACACGAGATATTTTGCCTCCTCCTAAAAATGAAGGGATAGACTCAATAGCACCTGTTAAGGCTCCACCAACAAATCCTTTTTGTATGTCTGCGTAAGCCTCTTCGGTAGTATTTATTGGCAATTGATTAGAAACAGAGTTTCTTATTAAATTACTAATAGTAACACCACCTATTGCCTCTTCGGTAATAACTGCATCAAACTCTTGTTTTTTACTGTCACTAATGGTATTTAACCATTTATTATAATCCTCTTTACTATCAGATTTTGGTCCTTCTATTCCTTCTTTTTTAGCTAACTCTATATATTTTGATTTAATATATGCAGGGTCTTGAGCCTCTCCACCAACAAGCATATTCTTATCTCTTTTCTTTAAGCTATCTCTTACTTCGCTTTCTATTTTGTCTTTTTCAGTTTGGCTTAAAGAATTTAACCATTTATCTTCTGATTGACCCACACTTGGCTCTCCCAATCCTAGTTTTTTAGCAATACGTAGTGATTCTGACGTCCACTTTTCAGGAGACATTAACATCCCTTTTGGAGCATAATTATTAATAACATCAATAGATGCACCGTAAAAACCACTTGCCAAACTACCAACTCCTTTTACAAGTGATTTTAATGGAACTTCGTACCAAGCCCATTGCTCTGATTTCATTTCGGTATAACGACCAACAGCTTTCTCTAATGATTTATTTCTACTTTCAATGTTTTTTTGGCTGTATAAAATAAAGTTTCTATCTGATTCTAATCTCTCTTGTGCTTTCAAAACTGCTTGAGATTTTGCTATATACTCAGGGGTATTTCTTAAATTTTCAGGAGTATTTGATAACTCAGAAAATTGTGTTTCTAATTGTTTTTTTTGTTTTAAGAAATTGCCAATTTGTTGATTAAGAACAGTAGCGTCATTATTTATTTGTTTAATAGAATTATCAACTTCTTTTTGCGTTTCAAACTTTCTACCTTCATCATAATAAAGTTTACTCATAGTGGATAGTTTATCCATCCCCTTTGAATTTTCTTTAATAAAACTCTTTAATTTTTCTGATTGAGATTCTGCTTTTGAACTAAATAATGGGTCTAATGATATTTCAATTTTTTTACCATTTGGTGCAGTTGCTGTCATATAATCACCTGTAGCACCTGATTCCTCAAATTTAAACCCAATGTCACCAAATTGGTAATTCATTTTAGGCACAACAAACTCTTCGTTCTTATTAATTAACTCAGGAGTAATTGTTTCTAAAATTGGGTCAAGAAAATCTAATGACTCTTCTTTTTTAGCAATAGGCTTAGAAACCTCCTTCTTTAAAGGAGTGGTCTCAAATGTCGGTAGTTGTTTTTGTGACTCCAAAAAAGAATCTCCCGAAGGTAAAGCCATAGGACTTTGTGGAGTTGTCGGAGTTGGAGTAGCCAATTGTGGCTCCAATGGTATAGGTTGTTCTTTTTTTTTTACTTGAATGTCAGCACTAATGCCCATAAGACCTTTGTAGTCTTTCTTAACTAACTCACCTTGAGACTGAGCACCAACACCCATAAGACCTTTATAGTCATCTATGCTTTTAGCATATCCTTGAGACTTAAATAAATTATAAGAATCATTCAACGCATCAGGATTAGTAGATATTAATTTCTTGAAATCATCAATGCTTTTACCGTATCCTTGTTCAACAAATAACTTATACGCATCTTGTATTGCT
>JAURFX010000009.1 GCA_030834065.1 Gammaproteobacteria bacterium | reverse complement strand
GCAAGACCTGCAACTTTCTTTGCCTGTGCTTTTTCTGTATCACTCGCAGCAGTTATACCTAATACTTTTTTCTGGTTAGGCCATATTAGTACCCAAACATCAAAAAGCATAATGGTTCCTAACCATGCACCAACACCAATAACTTGTAATGGGGCTTGAAGTGTAAAAGCAGGTATCAAGGCATTACTCGCCTGTAAATAAGCTGCTCCTGATAGCCAAGTTACGACAGCTCCCCAACGGAACCAGAGCAATGCTCGAGGTGCTGCATATTTTAAAATACCTGCTCCTCCAGGACCACTGGCATCATTGCCAGCTTCAGCAAGTGCGGGTACTTGAACAAAGTTAAAGTAGTAGAGTAAACCAATCCAGGTCACACCAGCTAGCACATGTAGCCAAATAACATAAGTCCCATGGTTACCCCAGCCTATGACGAATTGCATAATTAAAGCAGCCAATATAAGACCGCTAATGATTGTGCCTTTAATAGAATTTAGTGGATTCATTAAAACTCCCCTTGAGTAAAAAAGTTATCTCTTATGATAATTTATTAAATTGAAAAGTGCTAATTAGTCTATAATAATGTTTCAAATTAATTAATTAAAAGTCACTCAATGGAAATTAATCAAAAAATTGAAACCCTTATAGGATCAGCGCCAATTGTATTATTTATGAAGGGTTCGCCAGATTTTCCTCAGTGTGGGTTCTCTGCACAAACCGTTGCTATACTTAAATCGCTAGGCAAAGAATTTGATTCTTATAATATTCTTGAGGATCAAGAGCTAAGAGAAGGTCTAAAGGTATTCTCTAGTTGGCCGACATTCCCTCAATTGTATGTCAATAAAGAGTTGATAGGGGGATGCGATATTGTTACAGAGCTTTTTGAATCCGGCGAATTAAAAGAAATTTTAGAGTCTTAAATTAACTTTATTTTTTCTAAGAATTTATATCCAAAATTAATACCAAATCCCGTCACTTTCGTAGGTATGTGACCCAAACCGCTTTTAGTAAATCCTGATGATAAATCCGTGTGTACCCATCTAATATTTTTTGCAACGAACTTTTCTAAAAACTTGGAAGCTAAGATGTGATCACCGCCGCCTGACTCCGAGCACTGCTTAATATCAGCAACATCACTATCAATCAACTCAAGATAGTCATTGTCCATAGGGAAGGGCCATACTCTCTCACCAGACTCTCTCCCGGCTTCAATCAGAAGAGGATGTAAATTTTCATCATTAGTAAATACGCCTGAGTATTTATCAGTCAAAGCACTCTCACAGGCTCCTGTGAGTGTTGCAAAATCAAGCATAAGCTTTGGTTTAGATTTGCTAGCTAAATTTAATGTGTCCGCTAAGACCATTCTTCCTTCAGCATCTGTATGGATAGTTTGAATTGTCACTCCATTTGAAGCGGTAATAATGTCCTGAGACTTATAAGCGGTTGATGATATTCTATTTTCTGTAATGGCAAGCCAAAGCTCAACGTTTATTTTTTCCTTATTTTTATGAATTGCATGCAAAAGGCCCAGAGCAACTGCGCTTCCTTCCATGTCAGTATGCATATCAAGCATATACTGGAATGGTTTTAGATTATTTCCTCCGGTATCAAAAATAATTCCTTTTCCGATAAGCCCTAAATCAATATTTTTATTATCAGGATTTCCTTTGTAACTCATCTTTACTATGCCGGCATCATGATCTTTATTGCCTTGAGAGACAGCTAAAAATGCACCGGCTTTTAAAGTACGTAATTTTTTTTCGGAATAAAAATCAAAAGTAAGGCCTTCATTTACCGAGTAGGACTTAAGGAAAGTTATATAGTTTTTTGCATCAAGCTTATTTGGTGGTAGTGCGGTGAGCCACCGTGCTAAATTATTCCCTTCAATTTGAGCGTTTAATTTGCTGTGTATTTGAGAATCTAGCGAATTTAAGAATTTAAGCCTTTTTAATTTAATTGGATTAGTCGATTTTTTAGATTTAAAATTTTCTAATTCAAAACTTTGTGCAGATGCGGCCATCCAGAGTGCTCTGCTTACGACATCTTGATTAATTGACTCGTCAAGCAGGATACTGACTTCAGGGGTCAATTGAGTTTGATATTTAGAGAGCAGCTTTCTCGCCCAAACTAGCGCATTAAACTGATCTTTATCCTCGTAGTGTGTAACAAAAACTGTAGTCAGATTCGAGTTATCAAGGGTAAAAATGAGATCCTGTTTCTTTTTCTCATTTTGTATTTTTTTTATATAAATAGCTGATAAAGGCAAATTTTTGAAAAATTTTGAATCACCCTTGCTATTTTTCACAACAATAAGTGTTGATATTTTAGATAAAAAAGTCTTCGAAATTTTATTTTTTTCAATTTGGAAAAAGACTGGATTTAATTTTGAATGTTTGAGCATTACAGTTACCTATTTTTATAATATAATCAATAACTTAGATGTTATTTACTAATTATTCTCATTACTATATCGGAAGTTTTACTGAAAGTGTAAAATATACGCATGAAAAATGGCGGTAGCAACATAAATTCAAATATTCCTACCCCTGACATAGATCCTGAAGAAACAAAGGATTGGCTTGATTCCTTGGATTCGGTCCTTAGAGTCCATGGTCCTGATAGAGCACACCAGCTTTTAAGCAGAATGATTGATCATGCCAGGAGATCAGGTGCCTATTTACCCTATACTCCTAATACTGCTTATACTAATTCAATTCCTGTTCATTTACAGCCGGAGTATCCAGGAGATAAGACTATTGAGCGAAGAATAGAAGCATTTATTCGATGGAATGCTATGGTCATGGTCGTTAAGGCTAATAAAATTTCTTCTGAATACGGCGGTCATATTGCTAGTTATGCCTCTTCTGCAACGCTGTATGAGATCGGTTTTAATCACTTTTGGAGAGCGCAAACTAAAGATTTTGGTGGTGACCTTATCTTCATGCAAGGTCATTCATCGCCAGGCATTTATGCGAGAGCATATTTGGAGGGTAGGTTAAACGAGGGGCATCTTGATCGCTTTAGAAAGGAGGTTCATGGTGGTGGTTTAAGTTCTTATCCACATCCATGGCTGATGCCAGACTTTTGGCAATTTCCAACTGTTTCGATGGGCTTGGGTCCTATGATGGCAATTTATCAGGCAAGATTTATGCGTTATATGCAAAATCGCGACCTCATAAGAGATCAGGATAGAAAGGTATGGTGTTTTTTGGGAGATGGAGAAACCGATGAGCCCGAATCCATGGGTGCACTTACTTTAGGACCTAGAGAGGGGCTTGATAATCTAATTTTTGTAATCAATTGTAATCTTCAAAGACTTGATGGTCCTGTTAGAGGGAATGGAAAAATAGTTCAGGAGCTTGAGGCCGCATTTCTTGGGGCTGGTTGGAATGTGTTAAAAGTTCTTTGGGGTACTCGTTGGGATCCCTTAATTGCTAATGATCATGAGGGAATATTGCAACAGGTTATGACGGATTGTGTCGATGGTGAATATCAAAATTTTAAAGCTAAAGGCGGAGCCTATACAAGGGAACATTTTTTTGGAAGACATCCAAAACTCTTAGAAATGGTATCGCATTTAAGCGATGATGAGATTTGGAGGCTCAATCGTGGCGGCCACGATCCTTACAAGGTTCATGCTGCATACCAAGCTGCGGTCAACCATCAAGGAAGACCTACAGTAATTCTTGCAAAAACTGTAAAGGGTTTCGGTATGGGTGATGCGGGCGAAGGTCAAAATACCACTCACCAAAAGAAAAAGCTTGATGAGGATGATCTAAAGGCGTTTCGAGATCGTTTTGACATACCTATTTCAGATAGAAATCTTAATGACTTACCCTATTACAAGCCTCAGAAGAATTCACAAGAATTAGAGTATCTTCAGGAAAGACGAAAAGCTCTGGGAGGTTATCTACCCAAACGTATCATTACTAAAGAGAGACTTAAACCTACCGATGATTCAGTATTCAAACCAGTATTAGAGGGTTCAGGAGGTAGAGAGATATCTACAACCATGGTACTTGTTCGTATTCTTTCGGGACTAGTAAAGGATAAAAATATTGGTTCTCGCATTGTACCTATCGTGCCAGATGAGGCTAGAACTTTTGGTATGGAGGGAATGTTTAGACAAATTGGAATCTATTCATCTAAGGGCCAACTTTATACCCCTCAAGATGCAGATCAGCTAATGTATTACCGGGAGGATAAGAAAGGACAAATTTTAGAGGAAGGTATTAACGAAGCAGGAGCTTTTTGCTCATGGCTAGCAGCAGCTACTTCTTACGCGAACCATGATCTTCAGATGATCCCCTTTTATATTTATTACTCTATGTTTGGATTTCAGAGAATTGGTGATTTTGCTTGGGCTGGAGGAGACCTACAGGCGAGAGGATTCCTAATTGGCGGAACAGCGGGCCGGACTACTCTAGCAGGAGAGGGTCTGCAACACCAAGATGGGCACAGCTTATTGATTGCAACTACAATTCCCAATTGTAGGCCTTATGATCCTTGCTATGGATATGAGTTAGCAGTTATCGTTCAGGATGGCATCAATCGTATGAATAATTCAGATGAGAATATTTTTTATTATATTGCATGCATGAATGAAAATTATATCCACCCTCCAATGCCTAAAGACGCCGAGGAGGGTATTATTAAGGGTATGTATCCACTCATGAAAGTTGGAGATGCTGCGCCAATGGCTCAATTATTCGGATCAGGAACCATTCTCAATGAGGCAATCAAAGCTGCTCATTTGCTGAGCGAAGATTTTAATATTTCAAGCCAGGTCTGGAGCGTAACAAGTTATGCTGAACTTAGAAGAGATGCTCTTGCTTGCGATCGAGCTAATCTCATAGATTCTTCCAAAACTAAAAAGGAAAGCTATCTGGAGTCTCAAATTAAAAATCTTAATGGTCCTTTTATTGCTGTCAGTGATTACATGAGGTCTGTTGCTGATCAAATAAGAAAATGGGTTCCAGGAACTTATATCACACTAGGAACTGATGGTTTTGGGCGTAGTGACAGTAGACAGGCATTAAGACATTTTTTTGAAGTTAATGCTACACACATTGCATACGTAACTATGAAGTCATTAAGCGATGAAGGTAAAATTGATAGCAGTCTAGTCGCAAAAGCTTATAAAAAGTATGAGATCGACTCAAAAAAACCAAATCCAGTTGAGGTATAGAATTGAGTAATTTTGAAATTAAAATCCCAGAACTAGGAGACTTCAAGGATGTAGAAGTCATTGAGATCCTAGTTAAGGCCGGAGACCAAATTGAGAAGGATCAAGCTCTCATTATGCTTGAGACAGATAAAGCGACTATGGAAGTTCCTGCCACGCAATCAGGCGAGATCATATCGCTTAGCGTTAAGTTAGGTGACAAGTTGAATGCAGGTGATGTGGTTGGTAAGATAGTTGGTAAGATGCTTTCTAGCGAAGGTGGGTCATTTGAAAATAAACCTATACTTCCTACTCAAGGATCAACAAAGATAATTAATCCAGCTTCTATACCAGTAAGCCCTAACTATATTTCTCACGCAACTCCCTCTATAAGAAAGCTTGCTAGAGAATTAGGGGTAGATCTAACGCATGTGAGCGGAAGTGGTGTGAAAGGTCGTATCACAGATCGAGATTTAAAGGTCTTTGTTAAGTCGATCTTACAAAATGAAGGTATTAAAAATGCATTACCTGAAATTACCCATGATGAATATTCAAACTATGGCGATATCGAAGAACGTGCGCTAAGCAGAATTCAAAAAATATCTGGACCGAGGCTTCATGCTAGCTGGGTAAATATCCCTCATGTGACGCAGTTTGATGAGGCAGAGATGACAACGATTAATCGCTTAAGAGAAGAGCATAAAGATAAAGGAAATAAAATAACTCCTGTAGCATTCATCATAAAAGCTGTTACTAGAGTGCTAAATGATTTTCCAGTATTTAGATCATCTCTTTTGGAAAGAGATAAAAAAATAATCATTAAAAATTATTTCAATATTGGTTTTGCAGTGGATACACCTAATGGATTAATGGTCCCAGTAATTAAAGGAACTGATAAGCTTTCTTTGGTTGAAATATCCTCTGAAATTATCAGGCTAAGTGATATGGCACGTCAGGGTGAACTGAAAAAGGATGATATGTCTGGTTCGGTTTTTACCATTTCTAGCTTAGGAGGTATTGGTGGCACAGCTTTTACCCCCATTATAAATGCCCCAGAAGTTGCTATCATTGGCCTTTCAAGAGCCTATATAAAGCCAGTTTTTGATGGAAAATCTGATTGGATTCCTACCGAGATGATCCCATATTCACTCTCATATGATCATAGAGTTATAGATGGTGCTGAGGGTGCTAGATTTATCGTTTCTTTATCTGAAGCGATTAAAGATGATGTCACTTATAAATAAGGAATAAAGTATGAGCGAACCAATTAATACAGATCTTGTTGTTCTAGGGGCTGGACCAGGAGGATATACTGCAGCTTTCAGAGCAGCAGATTTAGGACTAAGTGTTACTTTAGTAGATAAAGAAAAGAGTTTGGGTGGCGTATGTTTAAATGTTGGCTGCATTCCGTCCAAAACTCTTCTTCATGTCGCTAAAGTCATTGATGAAGCGAAAGATCTTAGTAACCATGGGGTCAATTTTGGTCAACCAAAAATTGAATTAGATCAGTTACGCTCATGGAAGGACAAGGTTATTAATAATCTAACGGGCGGACTCACTGGATTAGCAAAAAAAAGGAATGTCAGAGTTTTACAAGGTAATGGATCATTTATCGATGCAAATACAATTAAGGTTGAGTCTGAAGAACGGGTAACTGAGGTGAGTTTTAAGTCATGCATCATTGCTGTCGGCTCTGAGCCTATTAATTTAGGTTATGAAGTTGGGCACCGACTAATGGACTCCACAGGAGCTCTTGAACTTAATGAATTGCCTGATCGCTTACTTGTCATTGGTGGTGGAATTATTGGCTTAGAAATGGCTACGGTATACAGCGCACTTGGTGTCAAAGTTTCCATTGTTGAATTGACCAAAACATTAATACCTACAGCAGATAGAGACTTAATTAAACCATTAGAGACTAGACTTAAAAATCAATGCGAAGAAATAATGCTTGGTGTCAAGGTTTCAAATATTACCGAAGATAAAAATGGTTTAAAGGTAACCTTTGAAGGCGATGGTATAGAGAAATCTGAGCAGCTCTATGGACGTGTATTGGCTGCAGTTGGAAGAAGAGCAAATGGTTTAAAAATTAATGCAAAAAACGCAGGAGTTCAGGTTACCGAGAGAGGGGTCATTCCTGTCGATAAGCAAATGCGAACTAATGTTGGTCATATTTATGCCATCGGTGATGTTGTAGGTGAGCCCATGCTTGCGCATAAAGCAAGTTATGAGGCAAAAATTGCTGCCGAGGTTATAGCAGGTCATAAAAGTTCTTTTGATGCTTCAGTTATCCCATCTGTTGCTTATACTGACCCTGAGGTTGCTTGGGTTGGTGTAACTGAACAACAGGCGAATGAGGATAATATCGATATTAAAAAATCAGTTTTTCCATGGGCGGCAAGTGGCAGATCATTATCCAATGGAAGGTCTGAGGGATTTACCAAGTTAATTTTTGATAAAGATACAGGAAGAATTATAGGTGCAGGAATAGTTGGCACCAGTGCCGGAGATCTAATTGCTGAAACTGCACTTGCTATTGAAATGGGATGCGATGCCACAGATATTGGTTTAACAATTCATCCACATCCAACTTTGGCTGAGACAGTCGCATTTGCCTCTGAGGTTGCAGAAGGAACGATTACTGACCTATATATGCCGAAAAGATAACCTTAGTCTTCATTAAATGATGGGCACATTTCTGCAAGATAGCACTCATTACATTTTGGTTTTCTTGCAATGCAAATATACCTGCCATGGTATATTAGCAAATGATGTATATCATGAAGATATTGTTCCGGGATGATATTCATTAAGTCATTTTCTACCTTTACGGGGGTACTACCATTAGACAATCCTGTTCTTCTTGATACTCGAAATACATGTGTATCAACAGCAATAGTTGGCTCGCCAAATGCAACATTGAGAATTACATTTGCTGTTTTTCTACCTACCCCTGGAAGAGATTCTAGGTCCTCTCTGTTTCTTGGGACCTTATTATTAAAATCTGTAACAATTTTTTTACAGCAAGCAATTATATTTTTAGATTTAGCATTATAAAGACCAATCGTCTTTATGTATTTCTTTAAGCCAAGCTCACCTAACTCAATAATTTTTTTTGGTGTTTTAGCAATTTTAAATAGCTCTTTAGTTACCTTATTGACGCTCACATCTGTTGCTTGAGCTGACAAGATTACACTTATCAGTAATTCAAAGTTTGAGCGATAGTTTAATTCAGTTTTCTTATTGCTTTGGTGCTTTTTTAATAAAGCACATATTTGATAAATATGATTACTTTTCCTCATATTTCTTTTTGGCTTTATTTATTAATTCAAGCATCAATATTTTATTATCTTCAGAAACGATATTCTTAAAATTATCTTTTGACTTCGGCTTTTGCAATTGCGCAAGTACATAATTAATTTTTTTAGGATTAAACTTGGTATTAGTATTTCCTATATCAATAAGTGAAATGCAATTGGTTGGGCAAGGGTCGATGCATAATTCACACCCAGTGCATAAATCACTTATCACTTGATGCAAAGTTTCATTAGCACCTAAGATTGCATCAAAAGGACACTCGCGTACACAGACATGACAGCCTATACAATTTTCTGACTCGATTATTGCTAGCTTTTTAACTTCTTTAGCCAAATTATGAAATTTTCATACCTGCTTTAGCACCTTCGTCAGCAGTTAAGAGAAAAACTCCTTCATCTGAGGGGCTGGCTGCTGCCAGTAACATTCCCTCTGAGGTACCAAAGCTCATTTCTCTTGGTTCAAGATTGGCGACCATAACAACCTTTTTTCCAATTAATAAGCTAGCGTCATAGTATTGTTTGATGCCAGCAAATACAGTTCTATATTTTTCTTCACCTGCATCTACTTCAAATTTAATTAATTTTTTGGAGTCTTCAACAGGCTCTGCACTTACAATAGTTGCAATAACTAACTTAACTTTCATTAGATCTTCAATATTTATCATTTAATTTCCTTTAAGCGTATTTAATTGTTCAAGGTCAATGCGTGACAAAATCGGCAAGAAGTCTTGAATATACTCACCATTAATGAGTTTTTTATGGTCGTTCCAGGAGAGACTTTCAGTATTAAGAAATAATTCAGATTTTTTTGCAATATCAGGAATTATTGGCTTTAAAAAAATAATTAATATTCTAAATAATTGGATTCCATCAGAACAAACCTGTATGGCTCTATCTTTTTGATCTTCAGATTTAGCTAAAAGCCAGGGTTTCTCATGATCTATGTACTTGTTAGCTTCATCACATAAAGCCATTATTTTACGAATAATTCTTGAATACTTTCTCTCTTGATAGTCAGATATTAACTCTGAGGAATGACTTTGAAAATGCGTAATTATGTCTGTGTTATATATTTCATTAGATAATTTCTTATTGTTTAGCTTTGAAATAAAACCAGAGCAACGGCTAGCAAGGTTAATAAGTTTTCCTACTAAATCTGAGTTAATTTTATTAACCAGATCGCTATAATTTAGATCAATATCCTCAATGGTATCGCTCAATTTGCTCGCATAATAATACCTTAATATATCTGGCTCAAAGTTTTGAGAGAATTCCTCAGCAAGGATGAAGGTCCCCTTAGATTTAGACATCTTCTCGCCATTCACTGTTACAAATCCATGCGCAAAGACAGAAGTAGGAGTCCTAAAATCTGCACCTTCGAGTACGGCTGGCCAAAAAAGACAATGAAAATATGTAATATCCTTTCCAATAAAATGATAAACCTCATATTTACTATCTTTAGACCAATAATCATCAAAGCTAATTCCTTCTTTATCGCAATAATTTTTAAAACTAGCCATATAGCCTATGGTGGCATCAAACCAAACATAAAAATATTTACCTGAATATCCTGGAATTTCAATTCCAAAATAGGGCTCGTCTCTACTAATTGTCCAATCCTGAAGTTCGTCTGAAAACCATTCAAATAATTTATTTTTAAGATTTTCATTTAAATTATTATTTACCCACTCCTGTAGGTACGCCTTAAATGCATTTAGCTTAAAAAATAAATGATTAGATTTTTTTATGCTAGGGGTTGAATTAGATAATGTAGACTTTGGATCTAGAAGCTCAAGCGGTGAGTAAGTTGCACCACAAGCATCGCAAGAGTCACCATTTTGATGCATTGATTTACACCTTGGGCAAGTACCTTTTACGAAACGATCCGGTAAGAACATTTGTTTTTTATCGTCAAAGGCTTGATCAACAACCTTTTCAATTACAAGGTTTTTATCTAAAAGCCGTTCAAATATAAGCTTAGTTATTTCATGATTTTCCATACAATCAGTTGTGACATAGTTATCAAGACTGATTTTATAACTCATTAAAACTTTTTTATGCTGTTCGGCTGAGTTTTCTACAAGAACTTTTGGAGATATATTTAACTTTTCAGCCGCAAGCATGGTTGGAGTTCCATGTGCATCGGTAGCACCGACAAATATACAATTATTCCCAACATGCCTTTGAAATTTAACCCAGATATCTGTTTGGATCCATTCAAGCATATGACCTAAATGAAGAGGTCCATTCGCATAAGGGAGTGCTGCAGTTACCAATATGTGTCTTTGGCTCATCTTGTGATTAATTTCAATATTTAAGTAGTGTTATTATATAGCACTAGTAAAAATATAAAGCATTTATAAGATGATTGAAGCAACTGAACTAAGTGACATGCTCACTGATTACTTTGTACCCTTTTTAGGAAAAAAATTAGGATCACCTGAGGCATCTTTTCAAGCTGAAGAAAATGATAATAACTTAAAAGTCATTATCTACCTTAGTTTTCCAATGGATATGAAATTCCTTGAAGATGATATCAGAAAATATTTATCAGCTCGGAAGTTTGAAACAACAAAACCGCTCAGTTTTGAAATTAAATTTAAAATAAGCGCTTATGGGAACACTAACAGCCAGCCAATTTCTGGTGTTAAAAATATAATTGCTATTGCTTCAGGAAAAGGTGGGGTAGGTAAGTCAACCATTGCAAATGGTATTGCAAGAACACTAGTTAATTTTGGCGTTAAAGTAGCCCTTTTGGATGCTGATATCTATGGACCTAGCCAACCATTGATGCAATCAATATTAGGTGAAAAGGCAACTAGCGATGATGGTAAATTTATTAATCCCATCAGTAGAGATGGTTTACAAGTAATGTCTATTGGTTTTTTAGTTGATGAAAAATCTGCGGTTGCATGGCGAGGACCAATGGCAACCTCTGCGCTTTTGCAACTTTTAAATCAAACAAAATGGGGCGACATTGATTTTCTAATTATTGACTTGCCCCCTGGAACTGGAGATATTCAGTTAACATTAGGACAAAAAATACCAGTCAGTGGCTCAGTCATAGTGACAACTCCACAGGAAATTGCACTGCTTGACGTGAGAAGAGGAATAGAGATGTTCAAGAAGGTCAATATTCCACTACTTGGAATAATTGAAAATTTAAATTTATTTACTTGCCCTAACTGTGGTCATGAAGAACCTTTGTTTGGTTGCGATGGTGGAAAATCGTTAGCTGAAAATGAAAATTTACAGTTATGCGGTAGTATCCCAATTGATAGAGAATTACAGGAATCTGTAGATAAAGGCGATTATAATTATTTCTCAAGGGAATCGAAGACTCAGGAAATATTTAAGGAAATTACTTCCAACATTGCTGCAAAATTATGCTCTTTAGGAAAAAATCCAAAATCTATTTTTCCAGAGATCAAGGTTGAAAAAGTATGAGTATAAAATCTGATAAATGGATTAGAAGGATGGCTTTAGATGGAATGATTTCTCCTTTTGAAAGCAATCAAATAAGAATTTTTAATGATAAAAAAATAATTTCATATGGTACTTCTAGTTATGGATACGATGTTAGATGTTCTAATGAGTTTAAGGTATTTACTAATATACATTCAGCAATTGTTGACCCCAAAAAATTTGACGATACTAGTTTTGTGGATATGAAAGGGGAAACTTGTATTATTCCACCGAACTCATTTGCTCTAGCAAGAACTGTAGAGTATTTTAAAATACCCAGAAGCGTTCTTACAGTCTGTCTAGGCAAGTCCACTTATGCAAGATGTGGAATTATTGTTAATGTCACTCCTTTGGAACCAGAATGGGAGGGTCATGTTACGCTTGAATTTAGTAATACAACACCGCTACCAGCAAAGATTTATGCAAATGAGGGAGTTGCTCAAATGTTATTCTTTGAGTCGGATGAAATATGTGATGTCAGTTATAAGGATCGTGGAGGGAAATATCAAGGGCAAACAGGCGTCACTTTACCTAAAGCATAAACTTATTACATATTAAAGATTAATTCTGATTGGAATTATAAGGTCTTTACGTTTCTGAATTACTTGTGGTTGATTATTAGTAATTGAGATGCTCTCATTGCATATGTAATCGATTATCAGGGGATAGAGAATATGCTCTGCTTGATGAACCTTTTCTTTTAGTGTTATTTCAGTATCATCTTTGCAAATTGTTAATTGACACTGTCCTAGAATGGGGCCTGCATCCAATTCTTTTGTGACACAATGCACAGTTGCACCATGATATTTATCCTGAGCCTCTAGAGCCTTTCGATGCGTATGAAGCCCTTTGTATTTTGGTAATAATGAAGGATGAATATTAATGATCTTACCATTAAATGTATCAACTATATCTTCATTCAATATTTTCATAAATCCAGCCAAGACTATGAGATCTGGATTGAGGTCAATTAGAACTTCTAAAAGAAGAGCATCAAATTCTTTTTTTAAATTTTTATTTGATGGGATAGTTTTGGTTGGGATATTTGCCATTCTGGCTCTCATTAAGCCATAGGCTTCTTCTTGATCGCTTACAACGCAAGTAATTTTATAATTAAGAGTTTTATAATCAATAATCGCTTGTAAGTTAGAGCCATTACCGCTTATCAGAACTACAATTCTTTTATTAGTCACTAAATATAGATAGTTTCTTTAGAGTTACTCTCATCAATGAAGCCAATAGAGAAACATTGATAGCCAAGTTCATTTATACAATTTAGAGCTAAGTCTTCCTTAGACTTCTCAACGCATATTACAAGACCAATTCCACAATTAAAGGTTCTTAGCATTTCATGCTGTTCAACTCCCATAGATTGAATCCACTGAAATAAATCAGTTATAGGTAGTGCATTTAATTGAAGAATGGGCGCTAATCCCTGCGGCAATATTCTAGGTATATTCTCTGTTAAGCCGCCCCCGGTAATATGGGCAATCCCTTTAATATTTAACTTTTTGATTAAATCCAAGACTAGCTCAGAATAAATGACTGTAGGCTTTAGTAGGGCGTTAATAAGGCTTTCTTCACCAATTTTAACAGCGAGTGGATTTTTTACATCTAATAACTTATGAATAAGTGAAAAGCCATTTGAATGGACGCCCGATGATGCAACACCTATGAGAGCATCGCCCTTTGTGATCTGTGTTCCATCGACAATAGATTTTTTATCGACTATACCAACACAAAATCCTGCTATATCAAACTCACCTTTTGCTGCTGAGGTTGGGTGCTCAGCAGTCTCACCACCAAGCAAATCCATTTTAGCTATTTCACAACCTTTAGCGATACTTGAAATTACCATTTCAGCTTGATCAATATCAAGCTTTTGTGATGAGTAATAATCAAGGAAAAATAGCGGTTTTGCACCAAGGACTGCTATATCGTTCACACACATTGCGACCAGATCAATTCCAATACCATCATATTTTTGATATCGTCTAGCTAAATCTATTTTTGTTCCTACCCCGTCTGTTCCCGACACAAGTACTGGCTCATCATATCCATTAAGATCAAGCTGAAAGAGCCCCCCAAAGCCACCGATTGAATTTAATTTACTTTTTGAAGGGATTTGAGCAGCAATTTTTTTTATTCTTGAAACAAGCTCATTGCCTGCTGCAATATCAACGCCTGCATCCTTATAGGTAAACTGATTATTTGCCATGAAAAAAACTTATTCTAAATAAGATGTAATGACATAATTATAATATGAAAAAAGTTACCAATATCATTAAATGGCATAGTTTCCTATTTTTTATGTTTTTTTTAAATTATATCTATGCTGAAACCTTAACCGATCTTTTTGAGGTTACCATCAGCACCGATAGCGAGGCTTATTCAAGTCTTGATGAAAATGCATTAATTGAAATCGCACTTGATACATTACTTCTTCGTATTACTGGAAGAGATGATCTTCGATTGGTTATTGATTATGATTCATTAAGACCCTATCAAAACTTGGTATTGCAAAGAGGTTATATAGAGGATGAAAGATACTTGGTATCTTTTATCGAGGAGAGTATTCGTACTTTTTTGAGAGTCAATAATATTAATTTTTGGGGGGAAGAGAGACCTCAAATTGGATTAATAGCAGTTTCTTCTGAAGGTCAAACATTACAAAAAACAAACTTTATCGATCCATCTGTTGAATATTTTAAAGACCTCAATTCAATGATTAGGACAGATGCATATCAAAGGGGAATGCTTATAAATTTCATACTGCCCGATAATCTTTCCATTACAGCAAATGATATTTTATTTTTTAATTTCAATACCTTGAACGATATTATGGAAAGTCAGAATTTAGACTATCTTGCACTTTTAAACATCCAGAGTCTTTATTTTGAAGATAGATTTTTTTGGTATTTGCTTGATAAAAATTCTGGCATCAGAAAGATTGAGGCGAGCGCTTTGTCTGATGGGATTCCAGCTATAGCAAGTTATTTAGCATCTATTTATGCCTTTCCAGATTATATTGAAAGTATCGATATTAAGGTTGCAGGGATTCGTTCCATGGAAGACTATAATCTCTTGAAACAAAGACTTCTTGATTTAAGCATTATTGAAAATATTCAGTTTAGATCGCTTATAAATGATAATGTCAATTTACGATTAGATGTAACTGGTGGCGCAGATGCCTTCTCAAAAATAATCTCCATTGAAAACTTTTTTGTGTCTAGCGGAGATACTTTAATCTTTCAAAATAATCCATGATTTTTTTTGCTCGATATATCCCCAATGCTATAAGCATTATTAGGCTTATTTCTATTATTCCGACGCTATGGCTGTTTTTGAAAGGCGAGTTTTTCTGGACACTCATTTTAATGATGGCATCGACAATTTCAGATGGTCTTGACGGTTACTTGGCTAGGAAATTTAATTTAGCCTCTAGGCTTGGATCTCTATTAGATCCGATTGCAGATAAAGTGCTAATTTCAACTTTCTTTATTGTTTATGCCTTCTATAACTTTATTCCGTTAGAATTAATGATAATTGTTATTGGTAGGGATTTGCTGATTTTGACTGGTTACATTAATTTGAGATTGATTGAAGGGCCTTTTGATGCAAAACCTGACCCCCTAAGCAAGGTTAATACATTTGTAGAATTTATTTTTATATTATTGATCGTGGTAAATCTATTGCTCGATTTAAACCCTTTAGTTGTAGAAACATTCGCAGGACTTGTTATAGCCTTGTCACTGTTAAGCTTGATCAAATATGTATTAATTTGGAGCGAAAGAGTACTCAGGGCTCTGCGTTTAGTTAATTAGCACGAGTTTTCTCGAAAGAATCAAGCCCATAAAATAAGTAATCAATATTATGAGAGCAAAATATGCTTGCTCCGGATAAATAAGTAGATCAGTCAAAAAATACCCTGTAGCGCCAATATAAAAAACTGCATTAATGACTAACTTAATCTGGGTCATTTTGATTAGGATAAAAGGTGCATAAAGTATATAGAAGAGAATCAACTGTAAGAAAAAAGAATCGGTTAAATATAAATAAACTAAAACAAG
The DNA here is from genome assembly GCA_030834065.1 of Gammaproteobacteria bacterium. Taxonomy (GTDB): domain Bacteria; phylum Pseudomonadota; class Gammaproteobacteria; order Steroidobacterales; family Rariloculaceae; genus JAURFX01. Next base: position 12,722 of record JAURFX010000009.1, on the reverse strand, counting down.
CGCTAGATTAGCTAAAAAAATAAACCTAAAAAGAAATTTTAGGGTCATCAATGTTTAAGCTTTATTGCTATCTGAGCAACTCTCTTGCCAAGCTCATTGGCAAATATCTTCTCTTCTTTAGAAAGGGTCTGATTCCAATCGGTATGAACATGAGTTGCCCCGTAATAACTTCCTCCTGTTTTAGTGTTTTTAAAGGCCGGTATTGTTGCTGGTAAGCCAACCCATAACATGCCATGGTGGATTAAAGGGAGTGCCATGGAAAGTAATGTAGTTTCTTGCCCCCCATGAAGCGTTGAAGTTGAAGTAAAGAGTCCAAATGGCTTCCCTGATAATTTTCCACTGAGCCAAATATCAGATGTTGAATCAAGAAAAAATTTAATAGACGCCGCAGAATTTCCAAAACGGCAGGGAGATCCAAGAATTAACGCATCGCATGTCATAAGATCATCTTTGGTTGTCATTGGAAGATCTGCATTATTTGAGCTGGTCTCTGTTTTTAGTTCAGAGAGTACTTTTGGTACCGTTCGAATTACAGATTCACATCCCGTTGATTCGACCCCAAGAGCGATCTCGTTTGCAAGCATCTTTGTTGAGCCGTGCAGTGAGTAATAAACGATTAGTATTTTTGCAGTCATATTCCTAGAAATTCTATACATTTTTCCGTTGGCCTAGCAATTATAGCTTTTTCATCGAGCTCTATAATAGGTCTTTGCAATAAAGAAATATCCTCTGAAAGCTTCGAGAGAATTGCATCTTTATCTAACCCCGCAGTATCAAATCTTGCGATATTCTGAGGCTCATCAAGTTTATCCCATAGTTGCTCAAGTTGTTGGATAGTCATGCTGTTTTCTTGGTAATTGATCTGATTGAATGCAATTTGATTTAGCTTTAAAAGCTTAAGTAGACTAAGGCATTTTGAGCAGTGTGGATCGATATAAATATTCATAAATCTTGAAAATTACAAAATTAGTTGACCAAATTGTTTTGATACTCTAAGTTTTAACTGTGAATCTAATTATTAAATATATTAGCTTAATTTTAATGCTGAATCTCTTGGGTTGTGTCACACAACCTCCAATCCAAGAAATGAGTGACGCAAGACAATCATTAAATGCTTTAGTTGCAGAAGGTTATGGCGAATCTGATGAGTATTCTCGTGAGATTCAGATTGCTGAAATGCTTTTAGATATTGCGGGAGATCATATCAGGCTGGGGAATTATGATTTAGCGCACCAAAGAGCAATTGAAGCAAGAAATTTACTCCAAAGAATACATTCTGAAATTCACTAACTCTCTAGAATCGTCTTTTCTAGATTATCAATATCTATTAAAAATGATTCATTTTGATCTCGGTATTTTATTTCAATTTGCCCCTTAGATAGATTTTTTTCTGATAGTACGATTCTAATTGGAATTCCAACCAAATCTGCGTCAGCAAATTTATTGCCTGGTCTTAGCTCTCTATCATCAATAGCTACATCAACATTTTTACTAATAAGAAAATGATATATTTTAAACGACTCATCTTCAATCATATTCCTGTTATCTTTATTTGTAATTGGAATTATGACTACTCGAAATGGGGCAATACTCTCAGGCCAAATAATTCCATTTGCGTCATTTTTTTGCTCAATACATGAGGCAGCAAGTCGACCGATCCCTATACCATAGCATCCCATAGTCAAAGTTTTTTCGCTTGAGTCTTGATCGGTAATTTTAAGACTAAAAGATTCTGAATACTTTCTACCTAATTGAAAAATATGGCCAACCTCAATACCTCTCGCAGTGTTTATCACAAAGCTAGTGGTTTCAGTTTGAACATGATCTCCGGATTGTGCCAACCTTAAGTCTAAAAAAGGTGGCAAATCTATATCTCTCTGCCAATTCGCATTAATGACATGCTTATCAGATTGATTTAAACCGCAAATAAAATTTTTCATATTTTTTGTATCAGCATCGGCATACATTTTTATTTTCAATCCTAATGGGCCAACAAATCCAAGCTCTAAGCTAAACTTTTCTTTTGCATCCTTTTGAGAAATCAGCTCTAACGGTTTTTTTATATTAGGAATCTGTTCTGCTTTTAAGGGGTTTATTTCATGATCTCCTCTGATTAAGATTGCGATAGGCTCATCATTGACTCCTTTATAAATGAGAGTTTTAAGTACTTTAGACTTCTCCACGCCTAAAAATTTTGCTAGGTCCTCAATACTTTTTTTATCTTTAGTTTCAACTTCTTTAAGAGCGCCAGGCAATTCATCATTTTCAGTCATGCTTGAAACGGCTATATTGATCGTTTCAACATTAGCTGCATAATCGAATTCGGTGTTGTATCCAATTAAGTCTTCACCAGAGTTTGCAAGCACGTGGAATTCTTCAGATTTATCACCACCAATCGCTCCAGAATTTGCAGTGACGATTTTAAAATTTAGTTTTAAACGATTCAAAATATTGGTGTAGGCCAATCTCATATCAAGATAAGTTTCTTCCAGAGACTGACTATCTAAATGAAAAGAATAGGCATCTTTCATTATGAATTCCCTAGATCTCATTACTCCAAAACGTGGTCTAATTTCATCTCTAAACTTGGTTTGTATTTGATAAAAGGTGCATGGTATATCTTTGTAGCTTTGCAGCAATGTTCCAGCTAAATCAGATACTACCTCTTCATGCGTTGGGCCAAGGCAGAAGTCTCTATGATGCCTATCTGTAAATCGAAGAAGTTCAGGTCCAAACTGATCCCATCTTCCGGATTGTTTCCAAAGTGATCCCGGTTGTGCCATAGGCATAAGTATTTCTTGACCGCCAATAAGATTCATTTCTTCTCTGACAATATTTTCGAGCTTTTTAATTACGCGTAGACCCATGGGCAGCCATGTATACAAACCTGAGGCTAGTTTCTTTATAAGCCCAGCACGAAGCATCAGTTGTTGACTAATCACCTCAGCTTCAGCAGGAGCTTCTTTGTATGTAACCCAGTTAATTCTTGATAATTTCATACGTCTATTTTGTCATATTGTTAATCGCATGTAACTCATACTAAGGTAGAATAAATAGCTAATGGATGCAGAGAAGAATTTACTAAATTTTGAAAATAGAAAGAAGGGAGTCTATCTATTACCAAGCTTGCTTACAACAGCGGCCCTGTTTTCAGGATTTTATTCTATTGTAGCAGCAATTTCTGGCAATTTCTCTCTCGCAGCTTTAGGAATATATGTTGCCATGCTATTTGATGGAATAGATGGAAGAGTTGCCAGAATATTGAAAGCAGAGAGTAATTTCGGTAAAGAATATGATGGCTTATCGGATATGCTTTGTTTTGGAATAACACCTGCAATTGTTATTTTCCAATGGGGCTTTGATACGCTCTCGACGCTAGGCTCAGACTTTTTAAGATTAGGTTGGATTTCTGCGTTTATTTTTACTGTCTGTGCTGCATGCAGACTAGCAAGATTTAATGCAAATCATAATATTATTGATAAGAAATTCTTTCAGGGCCTTCCATCACCTCCTGCTGCTTCCTGTATTGCGGCCATTGCATGGCTATCAGAGATTTATAATTTCCCTAATTTATTAATCGTTTTTTTAGCATTAACGGTGCCAACACTATTGGGATTAACGATGATAAGCAATATAAAATATTATAGCTTTAAAGATTTTATATTGATGGAAAGAATTCCTTTTGCAAAATTTATCTTTATTCCTTTAATATTAGCTGTGGTTGCGATTAACCCTCCAGTGATTCTGTTAATCCTGTTTTTAAGCTATTTCTTTTTTGCGCCGCTTTTTTTAAGGGAAAAGAAAAATAGTTAGCGATGAATCAAGAGCTTAAATATTTGCTAAATAAAATTGGCATAGAAAACTTTATTGAGGCTCAAAAATTTGATATTCCATCTGACTTAGCGAATATAGATATCCAAATCAAGAAATGTGATCGATGTATTTTATCTCAGAGCAGAAAAATGGCAGTACCAGGTGAGGGACCAATTAGTGCGAAACTCATACTAATCGGAGAGGCTCCAGGTGAAAATGAAGATGAAGTGGGAAAGCCATTTATCGGTGTATCTGGTGAGCTATTGAATAAGATGATTTTAGCGATGGGATTTAAAAGGGATGAAGTATTCATCACAAATATAGTTAAATGCAGACCGCCAAATAACAGAAACCCTAATGAAGATGAAATTATTATTTGCAGTAACTTTTTAGAAATGCAATTGCAGGCGCTTACACCAAAATTAGTTATAGCATTTGGAAGAATTGCAGCTCAGTCCTTGCTTAATACTAACAAACCTCTGGCAAAATTAAGAGCTGTAATTCACGACAGCCCAAAATTTGGTTTACCGGTATTATGTACGTATCATCCATCTTATCTTCTTAGAAAACCTGAGGAAAAACGAGCAGCATGGGAAGACCTAAAGCTTGCAATGAAATTTTTGGCTCAATAGCTTTATGTTCAAAAAAGTTGAATATAACGATATACCTGAAATTATCCTAATTGAGAGTGAGAGTGGGGGGGCTTGGAATGAGAATCATTTTGTGGATAGCATACAAGCAGGCTACCCTTTTTTTACTCTTTCTTCAATGGGTCATATTATTGGGTACTATGTTTTTTCCTTTTATAAAGATGAATCCCACCTTCTCAATTTAGCGGTAAAGCAAGATCATCAAGGGCAAGGCTTCGGTAAAATACTTATTGAGCATTTTTTGCAAGAGACAAAGAAGATTGGAGTTAAGAATATTTATCTTGAGGTTCGATGTTCAAATCAAAAAGCGATTACTCTTTATGAAAAATATAATTTTAAAATAATAGGGACTCGGAAGAATTACTATCAAAAAGATAAAAAAAACCCAAAGGAAGATGGTTTGATTTACAATCTAACAACATAAATGTTGCCCAGAAAAACTTTCGCTATCATTTCGCATCCAGATGCTGGAAAAACTACTTTAACTGAGAGATTGTTGTTTAATAGCGGCACCATTAATGTTGTTGGGAATATAAAATCAAAAAAATCAGATAAATTTGCAACTTCTGATTGGATGAAAATTGAACAAGAGAGAGGTATTTCAATTACATCTGCTGCAATGCAATTTGAATTTAATAGTCATGTTATAAATTTACTTGATACTCCTGGCCACCAAGACTTTTCTGAGGATACATACAGAACATTGACAGCTGTAGACAGTGCATTGATGGTGATTGATTTTGCCAAAGGTGTTGAGGAAAGAACCATAAAGTTACTTGAGGTATGTAGGTTAAGAGATACACCTATCATTACTTTTATCAATAAATTAGACAGATTTGGTAAGGACTTTATAGAGCTTATTGATGAAATAGAAGAAGTTTTGCAAATAAAATGTGTTCCTATGAATTTGCCGATTGGGAGGGGTAAAGACTTCCTCGGTATATATGATATTAAAAATCAGAACGCCATTATCTATAAAGGTAATGAAACTCAGATTATTGAGCTAAAAAAGCTTAAAAGCTTAATCGATGATCAAATTTACTTAGAGCTAGAGCAAGACATTGAAGTCGTAGAGAATCTTTGTGATTCATTTCAAATAGATTCATTTCTTATGGGGAAGATTACTCCATTATTTTTCGGATCAGCTATAAAGAATATTGGCATTCGAGAGCTTCTTGATGGTTTTATTAAATATGCTCCTGAGCCACTTCCTAAAAACACAAACATTTCCAAAATAGACCCCTCAGATCCATTTTTTTCAGGGTTTGTATTTAAGATTCAAGCGAATATGGATCCAGCGCACAGAGATAGAATTGCATTTCTTCGCATCTGTTCTGGTAACTATAAACCTGGGATAAATATCTACCAAACCAGAACCAAAAAGAAGCTCAAAATAAACAATGCGCTTACCTTTATGGCATCTGATAGACATTCGCTTGATGAGGCATATGCAGGCGATATCATTGGTATTCATAACCATGGGACAATCAACATTGGTGATTCGTTTACACAGGGCGAGGATATAAACTTTATAGGGATTCCAAATTTTGCTCCAGAAATGTTTAAGAGAGTTGTTCTTAAGGATCCTCTTAAGTCTAAAGCGCTCAAAATGGGGCTAAAGCAACTTTGCGAGGAGGGCGCTACACAAATGCTACAAATTTATAACTCTAATGATATTTTATTAGGAGCTGTAGGTAGCTTACAGTTTGATGTTGTTTTATATCGTCTAAAAAATGAATATAACGTCAATTGCATACTCGAGGGATCTAATTTTCAAGTTGCAAGATGGTTAAGATTTAATTCTGAGCAAATGCAAAAGCAGTTTATCTCAAAATTAGATACTCAAATTGCCATTGATCACCAAAACGATTTGGTATTCTTAGCAAGCTCTAGAATAAATTTATCTCTAACAGAAGAGCGTTGGCCAGAAGTAATATTCTCAAAAACACGAGAGATAAATTACTAATCAAGCATCAAGAGCACTTAATTTGTCTTTCTCATCAGTAAGCATTTTTAGTTTTATACTTAGATCACTTTGAAGTTTTTTATTTTGCTCAATAACTTCTTTAGGCGCGCGCTCTAGGAATTTTGTATTTGCTAATTTAGATTCTATTGATTGAAGTTCAAGTTTAACTTTCTCTAAATACTTTTTAGTTCTATTCAATTCAGATTTAATATCAATTTTTCCGAATGTCTCTAAGATCACTTTTGCCCCATTAGATACACATGCAATTGGTAAACTAAATTCAGAGGGATGGTCATTTAATATAGAGAGATTGCACATCAGTTTTATTAAATTCTTGCTTTCAGGGGAAAGTTTCTGTGTTTGAGTTTCAAAGTAGGCTAAGAGCTGAGATTTTGGCGAGATTTGATTTTCACTCCTAGCTTGCCGGATACTTAGAATTATATTTTTTATATTTTCAAATTCTTTTATATCGTGGCTTGATTCTTGTTGAGAAACATTTGGATATGTAGCTTTTAAGATTGAAGTTCCATTTAATTTTAAAAATAACTCTTCAGTAATAAATGGTGCGATCGGGTGCAAGATAATGAGCGAAGATAAAAAGATCTTTTTTAGATTTGAGTAAACATAATATTTATACTGCTCATCATAATGATTAGAATTAATAATAATTTTTGCAATTTCAATATACCAGTCACAATAGTCATGCCACAGAAATTCATAGATTTCTTTTGATAAAAGATCAATACGATGAGTTTTAATATACTTATGAGAGTTCTCTATGAGCTGGTCAAGCTTGCTTTGAATCCATTGATCTGATATTCCAGCCTCTATGCACTCAATATTCGATTCTGTAACTTTTAAACTATTGATATAGTTGCAGGCATTCCAAATTTTATTGCAAAAATTTCTATTGGATTCAATGTGTTGCATTGATAGATTAATATCTCTTCCTGTTGTTGCAAGATTTGCTAGTGTAATTCTCAGAGGATCTGCGCCATAAGCTTTAATACCGTCAGGAAAATCTTCAGTTGTGTTTTTTATGATTGTTTTTTCCAGATTAGAAAGCATAAGACCAGAAGTTCTTTTTTTGATCAGATCATTAAGTGAAATACCATCTATTAAATCTAATGGATCAAGAATATTACCTTTGCTCTTTGACATTTTTTGCCCTTGTGAGTCTCTAATTAAGCCATGCACATAGACCTCATGGAATGGAACTTTGCCTGTCATTTTTAGTCCCATCATAATCATTCGAGCAACCCAGAAAAAAATAATATCAAAACCTGTTACAAGGACAGATGTAGGATAGTATTTATTAAAGTATTCAGATTTTTCCTGCCAATCTAGCGTAACAAAAGGCCAAAGTGCTGAGGAGAACCAAGTATCAAGTACATCAGGATCTTGGCGTAATTCAATTGAATCATCAAGCTGATATTTTTGGTGAATCTCCTCAAGGTTTAAACCAACGTAGATATTATTATTTAGGTCATACCAAGCTGGTATTCTGTGGCCCCACCACAATTGCCGGGAAATACACCAATCTTGTATATCATTCATCCAATTAAAATAAGTCTTTGTCCAATTTAGTGGAGTAAATTTAATCTTTTCTTGTTTTACGGCCGTGATAGCAGGTTTGGCTAGTTTTTCCATAGACATGTACCACTGCTCCGTTAGCATAGGCTCAACAATAACGTTGCTCCTATCACCACGAGGTATCATCGTTTTATATGGCTCAACCTTATCTAGTTGACCAAATGCTTTTAATTCAATGACAACTTTTTCTCTCGCATTTTGTATGGTTTGCCCTCGAAATTCATTAGGAACATTGTCATTCGTTATACCTGCTTCATCAAAGATGCTTACGGGGATAAGGTTGTGCCTTTTTCCAATCTCAAAGTCATTAAAATCATGACCAGGGGTTATTTTCAGGCAGCCCGATCCAAACTCCATATCAACATAATCATCACCAATAATAGGTATCTCTTTATTGGATATTGGTATGACTGCGTTTTTACCCATCCAATGATTAAATCTTGAGTCATTTGGGTTTATGGCGATGGCAACATCACCAAACAGCGTTTCGGGCCGTGTTGTTGAGACGGTTAAAAATTCATCAGAGTCTTTAATACGGTATTTTATATAGTAGAGCTTTACTTCTTCTTCGATTGATATCACCTCAAGGTCTGAAAGTGCGGTTTTTAAAGAAGTATCCCAATTAACAAGTCTTTTTCCACGATATATCAATCCCTCCTCATACAATGCCACGAAAGTTTTGGCAACAACTTCGGACACATCAGGATCCATAGTAAATTTGGCTCTTTCCCAATCGACTGACGACCCTAACCTTTTCATTTGGCTCATGATTTTCTCTCCAGACTCATGACGCCATTGCCAGACTCTATCGAGGAATGCCTCTCGCCCAATCTCATCTTTGCTAGTACCTTCTCTTTTTAAGAGCTGTTCAACTACTAACTGAGTGGCAATTCCTGCATGATCTGTGCCAGGCTGCCACAAGACATCGTAATCATTTAACCGGTAATATCGTGAATAGCTATCCATGATGACATTCTGAAATGCATGACCCATGTGCAAGCTACCAGTCACATTGGGTGGAGGTAGGGTTATACAAAAAGACTTTTTATTTTTTCGAAGCAGAGCTTGAAATGAGAGATCTTTCTCCCATTTTTCATATATTTTTCTCTCAATCTCAGTTGGATTGTAGGTCATTAAAAACTATTGGTCTAAAAGTATCTGTATCAATAATGGTACTGGCCTACCTGAGCTAATTTTATTTTGACCGGAGCCATAAGCAGTTCCAGCGATATCCAAGTGAGCCCAAGGCACATTATCAATAAACCTACTTAAAAATTGAGCCGCAAGGCTTGCTCCAGCTGCACGACCTGTTCCTATATTTGCAAAATCTGCATAGTGTGTAGCCATGGTATCGCCGTATTCTTCATCTGAGGGCATATGCCAAACTGAATCATGAGATAATTTAGCGGCTTTTTTGATTTTATTGATCAACATTAGATCATTTGAAAAAAGACCGGTATGTAAATGGCCCAAGGCTATCACGCATGCACCCGTAAGGGTCGCTATATCAATGATTGCGAGAGGATCATATTTTTCTTGTGCATAAGTTAAAGCATCACAAAGGATCATTCTTCCTTCAGCATCAGTATTAAGTACTTCCACAGTTTTACCAGAATATGTTGTCACTACATCACCGGGCCGAGTGGCAGTACCAGATGGCATGTTCTCACATGCAGGAATGATTGCTACAAAATTTACTTTTGCATCGAGTATAGCTAATGCTTTACATAATCCAATTACTGAAGCAGCACCGCTCATATCAAACTTCATCTCATCCATACTTGGTGCAGGCTTTAAAGATATACCTCCGGTATCAAAAGTAATTCCTTTGCCACAAAACACAATGGGTTTTTTAGATTTAGCAGTGCCATTGTATTCGAGCACGATGAATCTTGGGTCTCTTTTTGATCCCTGCGTTACTGAGAGGATTCCCCCCATTTTCATCTTTGTCAGTTCTTTTAAGCCATAAGCTCTAAAGCTAAACTTTTTGTTCTCTTGAGCAATTTTTTTTGCTGCATTTGCAAGATATTCAGGGGTGCAAATATTTGCAGGCATGTTTGCTAAATCTCGCATCATAGTTACCCCTTCAGAAACAGACTTGCCTAGCTTTAAGGCTTTATTGCATGCAGATAAATTTAAACCGTTTGGAATAACTAAATTATCCGATAGCTTCTTATTTTCTTTTTTATTAGATTTTAGATATTCGAATTTGTATTCAGTATGATTGAATATTTGAGTATAGTGAGAGATCGATTCTAAAGCATTCAAGCCTTCTATCTTCGAGTGCAGTAAAAAGTTGAGCACTTTTTCAGACTTAATATTTTTGAGAGCTTGCGAGAGAGCAGTAATGATTCTTTTGAACTCCTTATAGCTTGGATTTTTTTCACCAAAGCCCAGTAATATTATTTGTTTACCCTCTGATGCTAAAATATGGAACTTACCTATCTCCTCAGGCTTTTGCAGTGACGACGCAAAATGATGAATATCGTTTGCTTGATTTGGATATAGTTTTTTAAATACCGATGGTAATCCCTTTGAATTAAAGGGTATTACAAATGTTTCAAACGCATCAAAATTGTCATTTAATTTTAAAAGGTTAATATCCATGTTAGGTCCGTTTGGTTAAAATAATTAATCGAACTATGATTTTAATTGAGTTCAAGAACTATGGCTAGATTTATACTTGAAAGATATTACTTTAAAGAGCTCTTAAAAAATTTTTTTGGAGTTTTTTTTACTCTAGTAATAATTTTGGCTGTCATACAGCTCTCCAATACTCTAGAAGATATTGGCTCAAATATATATCCAGCCGATCAGATTCCTTATCTGATTTATTTTTTATTATTAAATCAATTTCCTGTTCTTTTACCTTTATGCCTTGTATTTGCCATGATTTTTACTCAGGGAAAGTTCTCTAGAGATTCTGAGATTTTTCCTCTTTTATTCGCTGGCTTTGGTATGGGGAAAATTTTAAAAATTAATCTATTTTCGGCTTTATTATTTGCTGTATTAGTTGGATGGATATCGATTGTGCTCGCTCCAGAAGCTAATAGAAATATTGAATTATTGAGATCAGAACACGCTAGGCAAGGATTATGTTGCAATATTCCCTCAGGAGAATTTTTACAGCTCGACGGCGTCAATGGCGTACTTTATGCCGATCAAAGTAATGCAGGATTAGCATCTAATGTCTTTTTATATATAGAAGATGAAGAATTTATTTCTTATTCATTTTCAGAAAGTGCAAGTTGGCGCCCAGAAAGCGATTTATCTGGTTCAGTTTTCATTATGAATAATGGATTAAGATTTGAGGGTAATGAAGGGCAATCAGAATTGACCATTACAGAGTTTGAGGAGCAGGGTGTTTACTTTCCCTATGAAGAGAACATTCAACCTAAGCTTTCGCCTGAAGCAATGAGCTTATCTAATTTAATTTCGGGCGATAGAGAATATTTGGCAGAGATTTATCAAAGATTATCCTCTCCAGTTATAGTTATTTTGTTAAGTTTTTTTCCTTTGCTTTTTTTAGATACGAGGCCTAGAAGTGGCAAATATGTTAGCACCATACCTATATTAATCATTTTCTTGTCCTATATTAATCTAACAATGTATTTCAAAAATTTATATTTATCCTCTGAGTTAAATACTATGATGCTTATTAGTCCGCACCTCGCAATGATTGCCCTTGCATACTTGATCCATATTTTTAAAAAGGTAATTTAGTGCATCTTCTTACAAAGTACATAATTTTAAAAATTCTTAGAAGTGGTTTTAGTACAACTTTTATTGTTGTTTTTGTTTTTTCCACCTTATCATTATTTTCTGAACTAAGAGATTTGAGTGGGAATTATGATTTAATTGATGCCCTGATATTCGTGGTATTAAAAGTACCTTCTTATTTTGTTGAAATATTTCCAATTTGCATCTTTATTGGTTCTTTATTAGCTTTGGGCAACTTGTCGGTTAATAACGAAATTATTGCCATGCAGTCGAATCGTTATTCTCTAAAAAATATTTTTCGCTCATGCTTAATCGCAGGACTTATCTTTATGATCATAATCTCTATTATTAGCTTCAATTTTGCTCCAAGATTAGATCTTTTTGCCAGAGATTACAGGGCAAATGCTCTTACAAATATTTCTAACTCAGAGGCAGGTGCTATTTGGTTTAGTGATGCCGAATCTATTTACAGATTTATACCTTCATTGGATGGAAATACAATTGATAGGGCTATGTTATTTGATAGGCCAGATAACTATGACGAGACTTCATTAAGATTTTATAATCAGTTAGCTCCTATAGAAGATAATTGGAATTATCAGAGTAGCTCTGAAATTATTTATCGTTCCAATCAATCTTTCTTGTCGGAGAGCTCAAATGGCAATGTTTCTCTCCCAGGTATTTCAAGTATTGTTGAGTCCTTATATATCAGAGAAGACTTACTTGAGATCAGTGAACTATATGAGTACATGCATATTTACAGTGAAAATGGCATGAATGCGAGCCGCTATGCCTATGCATTTTGGTATAAATTAGGTTTCTTTTTTTCTTCCACAGTGATGGTTGTCTCTGCTTTACCTTTTGCACTGGGCTCAATGAGAACAATTACAATGGGCGCAAGGCTAACCCTTGGTCTATCTTTAGGCCTCTCTTACTTTATTCTTAATCGTCTCTTACAAAATTTTGGACAGCTTTTTAAT
>JAURFX010000066.1 GCA_030834065.1 Gammaproteobacteria bacterium | reverse complement strand
TTCACTGACCAGTTTTCGGTGTATCGATAGCTGGCATCAAAATTAACAATGACATAGCCTGGCACCTTACCATCACCGTTCGTATTAGCGTGCTTGTTGTTTTCGTTGCCCATCATATAAGTGTCTGCATAGGCAAGAATATTGGTCCCCATCCGCAGAGCTTTCCAATCGTATTGCAATCGAAATTTAAGGCTATGATCGGGAATTGAGGGCATCTTGTCACCTTTTTTAACATTGATGACGCTATTTTCAGAACCAACGCCTCCGTTTGCGGTTTCAAGAGCCTCTAATGCATCCTCAACAGCATCTTCATCACCTGCAATAGCTAATGCATCCCCAAAGTCTTTAAGTGCACCAGTTTTAACGACTAAAATATTTTTCATTTTTTCCCCTAATTCTGAAAGTGCATTGCCGCTCCAAAGATCATCTGCATCATAACCTCCATAACTTTCAGTGGTTGGAGCCCTTGAGTCGTTGGCGTCTGAGACTAAAGTAAAATCAGATTCATATTCAGCTTTCATGTATCCATAGGATGCGGTCCATGAGAAACCCTCCGTGCCAGCCATACCAAGAATAGTCTTTCCGCTTATGGTCATATCAAGGCCTTTACGCGACGTTTTACCCACATTGTCAAAGTAACCCAAGCCGTTTTGTGCATTTGTATTAACAAATTGAAGATCATCATGATTCATTTGACTATAAACTGAACCTGAATAAGTCAATAGTTGTGTTTGTCCTCGATAACCCCACTCGTAGGTCTTGGCAACCACATCATCAAGGGGTGGGTCATCGGCCATCTGGGTCGGCAGTTGGCATGCAATAGCAGGATTTGAACAGCCTAACTCAATTGAGGTTGGGGCCCTGTTCGACTCACTGTAAGAGGCGTAAGTTGAAAAATTATCATTATGCTTATAAGTTAGGCCAATGGTTGGATTCACTCTTGCCCAGCTTTGTCTTTCTGTTAACGATCCATCTGCCTGAGCTGATGCGCTTCGTTTATCAGTATTATCTACTTCCTGATAGTTATAACGTAAGCCACCTGTAACATGCCACTGGTCATCAAATGAAAATGTATCCACAGCATAAATGCCAAAGGTATTGGTTCGACCTTGAAGATTCGTATTATTTTCATACGTCCCTGTACCATCAACCAAGGTTCTATTTGAGGTCATAGTGGCCCCCTCATATTCGTCCTGGATAAATTTAGCTAATGAGGTCTCGATATTAACGCCCGTTACAAAATTATTTTCATAGCCCATCAAAGGTTGAGATAATGATAATTGACCTGACCACCCATAAAGGTCTTGCCTTGTTTGTGTTTTCCTGTTTTCACCCTCAATCTCATCAATTTCATCTTCCCCACCATAATTAAATAGTGTTATTGTCCTTGAGCCAGTAGTATAGGTGGTCCCAGAGAGCGCTAAATTATCTGCATCTAACTCAATTTCACCATCACCATTCCAAGTGTCTCTGTCAGATCTTTTCCAGTAAGCGTTAGAAGAAATCATGGTGTCGTCATCAAAGAAGTGAGAAAAGGCTAAATTTAGTTGCCCAAAGAGATTTTTGGTTTCATCAGGGACTGTATTAATACCTTCATTATCACTACCTAAGAGATATTTAGGCGCTAAGCCATTACCAATAAGCTTAGTATCAGCACCCGTATAGGATAATTCAATTCTCGATGCCTCATCTTCCCAGCCAACTTTCGCGAAGTACTGATTTAGGTGTGAGGGTGAAAAATCACGCCATCCTTTTTCTTTGGTGTATTGATAGCCTGCATAATAATCGAAATTACCTAAAACTCCTCCATGCTCTGCAAGCGAAATCTCTCGATCCCAAGACCCTTTTGTAAAGGATAATTTTGTTTTATTAAACATGTGACCATTTTTGGTTTGAAAAGCCACGGCTCCACCAAGAGTGTTTAAGCCATAGATAGGATTTGAACCAGGTACCACTTGTGCGCCAGAAAAAGCGAATTGGGGTAACGTGTCCCATAAGACAACATCACTAAATGGTTGATTCTGTCGAATACCGTCCATGTAAACAGAAATACCTTGCTCATTTCCAAGAATTGAGCCTGCAGTGTAGCCCCTAAATCTAATTTCAGGCTGCCATGGGTTACCACCAATCTCATTAAGAGTAACAGCCGGCGCATTATTAACTAAATAATCAGCAAAAGAGATACCAGGTTGCTCGCTCACATCATCCATTTTAATAACTTGAACATTGCTTGGTAGTATATTCTTATCAACACCAATACCAGGCAGCGGTGCAACCGTCGTTACATCAATTGTTCCTATTGTAAGTTTATCTTCAGCAAAAACTAGATTTGACACTAAAACTAAACTGACTAAGGGGGTTAGGTGCTTCATATTTTTTATATTAAATTCAACACGAAAGTCGCTATTTTACAGATTAATGCTTGAATTTATATAGGAATTTTTCCTAAGGTGGTAGTTTATTCCAGCTGACTGAATAGCCAATTTCGTTAGCTAATACTTGGTATTGGCAATCAATGCCGAATTCAGGAATGGCGACAACTTTTTCACCATCGACAAGGAGTGGAATTAAAGAGCGCTCCCAAGGAGGGATTCTCGAGGATTGTAATACTGATTTTACTGTGCGGGTAGGCTGATTCTGTATGGGTTTAAATTTTTCCCCACCTTGACGATTACGAATCACCAACTGGCCTGATGTGATTTTATCTAAATTAAAACCTTTGCCCTTAGTCTTGGTAAAAAAAATTTTCGTATTGTCTGGCAAAGAGATAGATTGCTCACCTTTCCATACATAACTAAAATCAGTTTGTATTAAAGAATCTACAAGATAAAGCTTATCTTCATAGGTTCTTATTGAGAATAAATCCGATATTTTAATGTTGATTAAAGCGTCAACTTTTTTATTTTTAACTTGTTTTATAATTTCATTTATTAATTTTTGACTGGGCATTTGTAAATCATTCAAACTTAGCCACCACCGAATTAAATTAACTAGCCGCCCTGTGTCTAACTCCGCAAAAGCGGATAACGCTAATAATTTATGATCCTCTAACAAATAATGACGAAAATCTTTTTCAGCGATTATTTGATTTAAGTGAAAACCCTCTGCAATTAAATTAATAGAACGATTAATTGTTTTTAAGGCATAGGGAAATCGATCTAAAAGTAAAGGTAAAATATTATTACGAAGAAAGTTACGATCAAATTTGTCGTTGAAATTGCTTTCGTCTTGGGCAAATTCAATTTTATTGTTAATTAGATAGTTTTTTATCATCGTTTGATCGACATTTAAAAAGGGTCGCCACAATATTCTTTTTTCATCAAATTCTTGCATGCAAGATAGGCCTCTTAAGCCACTGCCTCTGAGTAATTGAAGTAAAAAAGTTTCAATCTGATCTTGTTGATGATGGGCGGTGACCAAAACCCCTGCTCTTAAATTATTCAATGTGGAATAACGTAATTCCCTGGCGTGCCCCTCAATACCGTGTGGATGATTTTTTTGTATTTCTACCTTGGAGGAAATAAATTCCACTTGAAGGACGTCACAGAATTTTTGACACAACGCTACCCATGCATCTGCAAAAGAACTTAAGCCATGATGCACATGGATAGCACGTAGTTTAAAGCTATTTTTTTTTGCTAGTTGGCTTAAGATATGAAGTAACGCCATAGAATCCTGGCCGCCACTTAGCGCTAAATCAAGGGTAATTTTTTTTCTTTTTGGGAGAATAAATCTTTCATAAGATTTATCAACAATTTCAATAAGTGAAGCACTTTCGTTCACGATTATTGAGTAAATTCACCAAAGCTCATAATTTTCTCATACCGACTGGCTAACAATGAATCGATCGGTTGTTTTTTTAATTTTTCTAATTCACGACTAAGCGCTATTCTTACCGAATCCATTGCCATCACAATATCTCGATGCGCACCACCAAGCGGCTCTTTAACGACAGAATCAGCAAGCCCAAGTTTTTTTAAACGGTGGGCAGTAATACCTAATGTCTCAGCAGCTGTTTCTGCCATCTCCGCTTTTTTCCATAAAATGGATGCACAACCCTCGGGTGAGATAACAGAATAAATCGAAAATTCTAACATCATTA